>DATMJF010000578.1:0-9216 GCA_035554455.1 Rummeliibacillus sp. | reverse complement strand
AACGATATACATGTGAAATGGTTTCATTCGCAACGGTGAAAATAGACTTTTCTTTAGGAATGAAGCGTCTAATTAATCCGTTATGACGTTCGTTTTTTTCACGTTTACAGGTCAAATTATCAGTTCTCTTTTTATGCATTTCATCTTATTGTTGCTTTGAAATAAAGTTTGATTTAAACCACCCCACAAACCAGTTTTTATGATAAATAAAAAGAATCCATTTTGAAAAAAAGATTGATCAAAATGGATTCTTATCCAACAGATTTAAATATTGGTTTTATAAATAAGTTTGATCTTCTACTATTCAACAATCTGGCCATTAAATGAAAAATGAGCGCTTATCCTTTCCCAAGGATAGTGCCGTTTAATGGAATACCGAAATTACTTTATTTAATTTTTAACCGAAACCCTTTTCATTAATCGCTTTAATTTATTTTCTGTATCCGTTTCCTCTACTGGTGTATAGATACTGCACCGTAAATCCATATCACCTTGAACCTGAAGAGAAGTTAAATTAAACAGCATTTTGCCTGCTTTAGCATGTCTGAATTCAATTATCATTTCTGGAGCCTTACTTACTTGACTTTCTTGCCATAAATCCTGAAATTCTGAATGAGAATAACTCATTTCTTTAATAAATTGGTTGTACCATTCATCGCCTAAATAGTGTCCATAATAAGTACGGAAAATAGCAAGAAAACCTTTCGCAAAATGTTCCCAATTGACGGCCAATGCTTTAAATTCTTTTCTAGTGAACACTAAACGAATCAAATTTCTTTGATCATTCGGTATTTGTTCAAAATCTAAAAATACATGAGCAGCTGCAGAGTTCCAGCCCACTATATGGCAATGTCGATCTGTAATGATAGTCGGACAGTATGTTAATTCTGCTAGTATTCGTTTTAAAGAAGGGCTTAGTTCTGATTGATGCTTTTTTTGATGTGTAATTTCTAATTTTGCTTCTAATGCTAGGTCATATAAGTAGTCTCTTTCATCATTATTCAATTGCAAAGCTGTAGAAATACAATCAAGTACGATAGAAGAAACTTTTATATCTCTTCCTTGTTCTAACCATGTATACCAAGTGGTACTTACACCTGCTAATTGTGCGACCTCTTCTCTTCGTAATCCAGGTGTCCTTCTCCTGGTCCCCGCAGGTAATCCAACAGACTCCGGTTTAATTTGTGCACGCTTAGCTTTTAAGAACGTTGACAAGGCTTCAAGCCTAGTTTTATCATTCATTTTTAAAACTCCTCTTCATACCAATTTAACCTAGCATTATTTATACCAGGATAAGCAATCTCTTGTAATAGGATAAACAGACTGTAAAATACAAGTATATTATTGATTGGGAGTGATGAAAAGTGGAAAGAGTTGTGATTACTGGAATGGGCGTAGTCTCCCCTATAGGAAACAACATCAAAACATTTTGGAATAATTTGATTAGCGGAGAATCTGGTATATCCAATATTGATACATTTGATGTTACTAGCCATAAAACAAAAATCGCAGGTATCATTCAAGATTTTGATGCAGATAAAATTTTAGGAAAGAAAGAAGCAAGACGTTTAGATCGCTTTTCTCAATTTGCTTTAGCTGCGGCTGAACAAGCTTGGACAGATTCTAAATTAGACCTAGAATGTATTGATGTAGAAAGGTTAGGGGTTTACGTAGGTTCAGGTATTGGCGGAATTAATACTTTAATTGAAAATATTGATGCGCTTAGACAGAAGGGGCCAAGAAGAGTGAGTCCAACTCTAGTACCAGCTATGATGTCTAATGCTGCTGCTGCACAAATAAGTATTAAATGGAATGCAATGGGACCTTCTATGTCTCCTGTTTCTGCTTGTGCAATTGGAAATACAGCTATTGGAGAAGCCGTTAGAATAATTCGCTCTGGAGAAGTTGACGTTATGTTTGCAGGTGGAACAGAGGCAGCTATAACAGACTTATCAATAGCAAGCTTCAGTAATGCTACAGCATTATCAACAAGAAATGATGATCCAACAAAAGCCAGTCGCCCTTTTGATGAAAATCGAGATGGATTTGTCATGTCAGAAGGAGCTGGCATTCTAATCTTAGAATCTTTATCACATGCTTTACGTAGAAAAGCAAAGATTTATGCGGAAGTCATTGGTTATGGTGCAAGCTCAGATGCATACCATATAGTAGCTACACATCCTGAAGGTAAAGGGGCCTATCTTGCAATGAGATCCGCTTTAAAAAATGCTAATCTATCTACTGAAGAAATTGATGTTATTAGTGCCCATGCAACAAGTACAAAAGTGGGAGATATATCTGAAACCATGGCTATTAAGAAGCTATTTGGAAAACAAGCTTATCAGATTCCAATAACAGCTAATAAATCTATGCTTGGTCATATGTTAGGAGCTGCTGGTGGTGTTGAAGCAATTGCTTTAGCAATGAGTTTAAAGGAAGGAATAATTCCTCCAACAATTAATTTAGAAAACCCTGATCCATTATGTGATTTAGATTATGTACCAGCTGTTTCTCGTCAAGTGAACATAAAGACTGGACTTTCTAATTCGTTTGGCTTCGGAGGTCATAATGCAGCTTTAGTTTTAAGAAAATACGAGTGATTATACTTTCTCTCGTAAATCTAACCGTTTCTTAAGGAAACGGTTAGATTTATTCCGTTAAATGGCCCTATTCATGAAGAAAGCCGCTCTCTTTATTTTCAAGGATAGCGCCCGATTGCTGAAGAAGTGACAATGAGTATCTTCTAATGATATTTATTACATTTCATTTTAAAATGTGCAATTTTATTAATTAGTATTCAAATGATAGATTAGTTGCACAACACCAGATGAGAATGTTCTTGTATCAACCATGTTTAAATTTAACCTTTGTTTTATATCAGTAAACAGCGGTTTTCCTTCTCCCAAAATAACAGGATGAACAGATAATCTAAATTCATCAACAAGCCCTAAATTGATAAAAGTAGTAATTAGACTTGATCCACCATATAGCCAGATGTCTTTACCAGGCTTATTCTTCAATATATTTACTTCTTGAAGAATGTTATCATTTATGTAAATTGTTTTATGATTAGCCCCTTTTTGCGTTTTAGAAAATACAATTTTTTCTTTACTATGAATTAATCCCCACATTTCTTTATCAGTATTAGGATCTTCTATTTCTGGAGTAAATTCTCCCCATAAATCGTAGCTTTTTCTTCCATAGAAAATAGTATCAATTTGATTTAAGAAATTAATAAACCCCATCTCAGAGTCCATGATGCACCAATCAACTTCTCCATTTTCCCCTTCAATAAAACCATCTAATGTAACTGCTAAATCTAAAATAATTTTTCTCGATTTTACCCCATTAGACACAATTCTTCCTCCCTTTAATCATTTAGATTGTGTTTCTCTCCGATTTTTTATTTTATCATTATTTATACAATTAGTTATTCAAGAGTATGGAATTTAGGGGTCGATCCGTTTCGGCGTTACCTTGTTCCAAAGGATAAGGGGCCCCCTTCTTGAGATATCGTTCCCGTTATTCACAGTTTTTGCTTTCCAAATATGAAAGGATGATGCATTATTAAAAGACTCGCTCAATATTTTCGCTCATTACGGACAATCATCTTACAGTATGATTTATGAAGACCCAACCTATAGGAATAATGATGTTGCCTATTACATTGAAAGGACACATAAACTCACACTGGGTAAACCATGTATCACCATAAAAATACCTTTTGACCGTCTCGGCTTAGATGAAAATATGGATCAAGTTGTTCTCTCAGATTTTGCATTAAGAGAATGGATTGATCATATTGAGGCATTAAAGCAGGAATGAATTACTGCGAATACGAATAATAAAGGAGAGAAACGGAGTAAAAACTAAAAAATTAGACAAGGAAAATGGAGAGATGAATTAATTGTTAAAGATCATCAAACATTTAAAACCATTTGTTGCTTCCATCATTGCAGTTGTATGTCTTTTAACTGTGCAGGCAGTATGCGATCTATCACTGCCAGACTATATGTCTAACATTGTCAATGTAGGGATTCAACAAAAAGGTGTAGAAAATGCAGTACCTGAGGTTATTCGTAAAAGTGAACTGGATAAACTTACACTCTTTATGAATGAAAAAGAGAAGAAAAAAGTAGCTGACAACTATGTGCTTTTAGATAAGAACAATCTTTCGCAAAGTGAGCTAAAAAATGACTTAAAAGATTATCCGCAGCTGGATAAAGAACCACTTTATAAGCTACATACAGAGGATAAAAATACAATTAACGAACTTAACAATATCTTCGGGAAACCAATGTTAATTACACAAGGAATTGAAAAAGGCGGCACATCCGCTTTCACTCCTGCTGCGCCAGGTGATAACAAAGCACCAGCGAAACTTCCGCCAAATACAGATCCTTTTGCAGTCATTGCGAAACTTCCTCAAGATCAAATCAATGCAATGAAAGAAAAGGCAGATGAAAAGTTTAAGAATATGCCAGGCAGCATGGTAACACAATCAGCAGTTTCATTCATTGAGAATGAGTATAAAAAGATCGGTATCAATATAGATAAGCTTCAATCTAATTATATTCTTACTTCCGGCGGGAAAATGCTGCTTCTGTCCTTAGTAAGTATGGCAGCTACCGTTATCGTGAGTTTACTCGCTGCAAAAGTAGCTGCAGGTCTCGGCAGAGATCTTAGAAAGAAAGTGTTCCGGAAAGTTACAAGCTTCTCGAATGCGGAGTTTGATAAGTTTTCCACTGCATCTCTAATAACAAGAAGTACAAATGATATCCAGCAAGTTCAAACACTTATGGTTATGATGCTTCGCATTGTATTCTATGCACCAATTTTGGGTATCGGTGGCATTATTAAAGTACTTACTACAGACCTTTCAATGGGATGGATTATCGCAGTTGCGGTAATCGCGATTTTAAGCTTAGTCATTGGTTTATTTAGCATCGCGATTCCTAAGTTTAAGAGTATCCAAAAGTTAGTAGATAAAATTAACTTGATCACTCGTGAATCTTTAACAGGTATGCTCGTTATTCGTGCTTTTAATAATCAAAAGCATGAAGAAAAGAAATTTGAAAAAGGAAATCAAGATTTAACAAAAACAAATTTATTTGTAAGCCGTTTAATGTCATTTATGATGCCAATGATGATGTTTATCATGAATGCCGTTACTGTACTTATTATTTGGGTTGGATCACACCAAGTGGATATGGGACATATGCAAGTTGGTGATTTGATGGCATTTATGCAATATACAATGCAAATCATCATGGCCTTCTTAATGATTTCAATGGTATCCATTATGGTTCCACGTGCTTCTGTATCCGCACAACGTATCGCAGAAGTTCTAGATACTGAAATTACCATTAGTGATGTAAAAGAGCCTAAAACATTTGCTTCTGACAAGAAAGGCTACGTTGAATTTAAAGATGTTAGCTTTAGATATCCAGGTGCAGAAGAAGATGTGCTTTCGAATATTACCTTTACCGCAAAGCCTGGAGAAACGACTGCTTTCATAGGAAGTACAGGTAGTGGTAAATCAACATTAATCAACTTAATTCCACGCTTTTACGATGTCTCAAGTGGCCAAATATTAATAGATGGTACGGATATTAGAGAAGTATCTCAGAAGGAATTAAGAGAGAAAATTGGTTATGTACCGCAAAAAGGAGTTCTATTCTCAGGTACAATCGAGAGTAATTTGAAATACGGTAAGAAAGACGCAACTGAAGAAGAACTCGCAAAAGCGGCAGAAATCGCGCAAGCTATGGAGTTTATTAAAGCGAAACCTGAAAGCTTCCTTACAGAAATATCACAAGGTGGTACGAACGTTTCCGGTGGTCAAAAACAAAGACTTTCTATTGCGCGTGCTCTTACGAAAAAATCGGAAATCTTCATATTCGATGATAGTTTCTCAGCTCTTGACTTTAAGACAGACTCAGCATTACGCAGGGCTTTAAACAATGAGATTACAGGAAGTACTGTTTTACTTATTGCCCAAAGAATCAGTACAATCATGAATGCCGATAAGATCATTGTACTTGACGAAGGAAAAATAGTTGGAACTGGTACTCATGAAGAGCTTATGGAAAACTGTGAAGTTTATAAGCAAATTGCTTTATCACAACTTTCAAGAGAGGAGTTGTCATCATGAGTGATAGAAAAATAGAAAATAGAAGACAAGGCGGCCCTGGTCCTGGTGGCGGTGGTCATATGGGCGGCGGCATGAGAAAGATTGAGAAGGCAAAAAACTTCAAAGGAACGATGAATAAACTCCTTCAATACTTGAAGCCCTATAAATTATCAATCTTAGTCGTTATCCTTTTCGCAATCGGTAGTGCAGCCTTCACAATCGTTGGTCCAAAAATTTTAGGAAAAGCGACAACAAAACTTTTCGAAGGACTCGTAAGCAAAGTATCAGGAGCACCCGGTGCGGCCATTGACTTTACCTATATCGGAAACATTGTCATTTTACTCCTTGGATTATATTTACTGAGCACTGCATTTGGTATTATCCAGGGGTACATTATTTCTGGAGTAGCCCAAAAAGTATCTTATAACTTCAGAAAAGAAATCGATGAAAAAATTAACCGGATGCCGCTTAAGTACTTTGATAAAACAACGCACGGAGAAGTATTATCGAGAATTACGAATGACGTAGATACGGTGAGCCAAACTTTAAACCAAAGTATGTCGCAAATCATCACATCCGTTATTACAATTATCGGTGTACTTATCATGATGTTATCAATCAGCTGGCAAATGACATTAGTGGCGCTTTTAATATTGCCAGTATCCATGATTCTTATCATGGGAGTCGTAAAGAGATCACAAAAATACTTCAAATCCCAGCAAGAATATTTAGGACACGTAAACGGACAGGTCGAAGAAATTTATAGTGGTCACAATATCGTAAAAGCCTTTAACAAAGAAGAAGAAGAAGTAAAAAAATTCGAAGAGGTAAATGATACCCTTTACCACTCCGCATGGAAATCTCAATTTTTATCTGGAATGATGATGCCGATTATGACATTTATCGGTAATATCGGTTACGTTGCTGTGTCTATTTTAGGCGGATGGCTTGCTGTAAAGAGAACCATCGCAGTTGGAGACATTTTAGCCTTTGTGCAATATGTTAGAAGCTTTACGCAACCAATCGCTCAAGTAGCGCAAATCGCAAACGTACTTCAATCCACTGCAGCTGCTGCAGAAAGAGTCTTCGAATTTTTAGAAGAAGAAGAGGAAGTGCTAGAAGCCGTAAATCCAGTGAAGCTGCAAAAAGTTCAAGGAGAAGTTACCTTCCAAGATGTTCAATTTGGATACAATCCAAACAAGATCATCATCAATAATTTCTCAGCTAACATTAAGCCTGGACAAAAAGTAGCAATCGTCGGACCAACCGGGGCTGGTAAAACAACAATCGTTAAACTGTTAATGCGTTTCTATGACGTAAACAGCGGTGCAATTTGTATCGACGGTCACGATATAAAAGACTTTACGCGAGAAGACCTGCGCAACATGTTTGGTATGGTACTTCAAGACACTTGGCTATTTAACGGCACCATTATGGAAAATATACGTTACGGTAGACTGGACGCTACAGACGAAGAAGTAATTGAAGCAGCGAAAGCAGCTCACGTTCACAGCTTCGTAAAAACATTACCAAATAAATATCAAATGGAACTAAACGAAGAAGCAAGCAACGTATCCCAAGGGCAGAAGCAACTACTAACAATTGCCCGCGCCCTTCTAGCGGATCCGAAAATATTAATACTCGATGAAGCAACAAGCTCCATTGACACTCGTACAGAAGTACTGATTCAAAAAGCGATGGAAAACCTTATGGAAGATAGAACAAGCTTTATTATCGCTCATAGATTATCAACAATACGTGATGCAGATTTAATCCTTGTCATGAAAGATGGGGATATTGTAGAACAAGGTAATCATGAAGAGTTATTGAAAGCTGATGGTTTCTATGCTTCGCTTTATAATAGTCAGTTCGAAGGTGCGGATGCTTCGTGAGATTGATGGGACACTCCTCTTTTTAGAGGGGTGTTTTATTTTTATCCCCTGTTTTAATAACATTCAACAGCCTTTCTCACTCCCCTCACTTCCTCAATTCAATTGCCATTAACATAATGAAAGAGCACAATTCTTGCTGCAGAATTGCGCCCTATAATGAATAAATAAAATCACTTAATTCTACTTTCACTAAAGCACCCCGTTAGCTTAAAAATAAATTCATTTTAATAATCACATTACTCATTAAATAAATTTATCGTATTCATTAAACGAGATATAGACTAGTAGTGTTCAGAAAATCCATCTTTAAGAAATTCTATTATTTCTTCGCCAAAAAACGAAAAAATCAATAATATCAATACAGTTAAAAGGGTTAAACTACCGAATATAAAGGAGAACACTATTCCAACTTTTTTATCATTCAATAAAATCCCTCCGATACCATTTTTCCAACAGCTGCGCACATTGAAAATAAACTTTTTACTTCGAAGTATAGTTTTGACAAAAGATAATGTGATCATCTGGATCCAAGACGTGGAGATCATCGGCGATATATCCGCGCAACCACAGCACACCCTCAATTCTTCTTAGATAGAAGCCTTTCGGAAAGTCGACATCTTCGGATAATATCTCCGATGCTATTTTAACGGCGCCATACGGAGATCGATGTCGCCAAGAAGGCTTCCCTAAATAACCCTCCGGTTGATCCAGGTACTTCAATCTTAAGTATGGACCTAGCTCAAGCGGACATAATTTCAAGCCAACCTGGTTCGCTTTTTTATAAACCTGGGGTATAGTAGCTCCTTCCGGAAAGCCAAGATTACGAACTTTGAGCTCAACAGTCCTCACACTGTATATCTTATTTGTGGTGTTAAATTTTTCATCAGTGATTAGCCTCTCTCCAAACTTGTTCATCAAAATAGAGTTTTGTTGCAATTTCTGAAGAAGTTGCGATTTTGTATGGCCGCCAACCTCGACCGTTCTAACAATAGTTGGGCAGTCGGGGTATATTTTATCTTTTTCGTCACTCATCTGCAGTCACTCCTAACGAATTGGTTTTATAAGCTTATACTTCAATCATTGGCCCATATATACTACGGGTGTTAAGTGTTGTTCAAGAATAGCCCGATTGTGGAATATTCATTAAAACTACCAAGTTAAACCATTTAAGAATATAAGAATATCTTTGTT
>DATMJF010000577.1:0-2114 GCA_035554455.1 Rummeliibacillus sp. | reverse complement strand
TAGACGGTCTATTTATGTTGCAAGAGACATTAAAGCTGGTGAACAGTTTACAGAAGATAACATTCGTATTGTTCGTCCTGGTTATGGTTTAGAGCCAAAATACTACCCAAAATTAATTAATAAAATTGCAAAAAAAGATTATAAAAAAGGTATACCAATTCAATTTGAAGATTTAATTTAAAGGACGTGTAGAATTATGGAAAAAAGAAAAGAATTCCTTCCATATGGGCAACAATGGATTGATGAAGATGATATAAATGCAGTTATGGAAACACTGAAATCCCCTTTGTTGACTACAGGACCTAAAATCCAGGAATTTGAACAAGCAATTGCAAATTATGTAGGGGCAAAATATGCAGTAGCATTTTCAAATGGTACGGCTGCTCTTCATGGAGCATGTTATGCAGCAGGTATTGGTGAAGGAGACGAAGTGATAACCACACCTATTACATTTGCATCTAGTGCTAACTGCGCACGCTTTATGGGCGCAACAATTGTTTTTGCGGATATAGATGAACATACATACAATATTAATCCAGCAGAAATAGAGAAAAAAATTACAGATCAAACAAAAGCCATTATCCCTGTCGATTTTACAGGGCAACCTGTCGATATTGATGTCATAATGGATATTGCAAAAAAACATAATTGTGTTGTGATAGAAGATGGTGCGCATTCACTGGGTGCCGAGTATAAGGGAGCAAAGGTTGGAACAAAAGCTGATATGACAATGTTTAGTTTCCATCCAGTAAAACCTGTTACAACAGGTGAGGGTGGTATTATTGTTACAAATAACAAAGAATACTACGATAAGCTTATGTTATTCCGAGGACATGGTATTACACATACTCCTTATTCAGAAGAACAAGGTGGTTGGTATTATGAAATGGTCGACCTTGGCTATAACTATCGTATGACAGACATTCAAGCAGCACTTGGTATTTCGCAAATGAAGAAAATAGATCGTTTTATTTCGCGTCGTAGAGAAATCGCTGCTAAATATACAGAATTGCTAAATGATATTCCTTATATTCATGCGCCTGAGCAGTTAGAACAAACTGAATCCGGATGGCATTTATATTCAGTTCAATTAGATACAGAGAAAATCGGAAAATCTCGTAAACAAATTTTTGAAGAGATGCGTGATGAAAATATTGGAGTTCATGTACATTATATTCCTGTGTACTGGCATCCTTATTATCAACAACTTGGCTATGAAAAAGGTCTATGTCCTGTAGCGGAGAAATGGTATGAAAATGCATTGACATTACCATTATTTCCTAAAATGAGCAATGAAGATGTTGAGGAAGTCATAAATTTCTTTATTAAGTAAAAGTAAATTTTAATGGACTATAGGACGAGCATGCAAAGTGATTTTTACACTTGTTTCTGCTGACCAAGGAAGGTGGAAATTATGGCCGAAAGAGATAGCATAATAATTCCTGCACATTATAATATTTATAATGGTTCTACTGGAAGAAATCTTCGAATAGATTACTCACTTCCATCACAAGGAGTAACAGCTGAAACTGGGTTGTTACTCCTTGTACCAGGATATGGAGGGAATATTGATTCAAATGTATACAAGAAAATGAGAGATGTATTTGCAGACCAGTACAATTTGGTTACAGTACACTGTACATATTTTGGTGATTCTTATATGCAAAATGTAGAGACTTTTACATTTTCAAATAGTGATCAATTTGCTCAAGAATATTTGACAATAGATGAACAAATTAAAGTGCAAGAAAATCCATCGCTACTTCTAGATTATCTATCTAATTTCTCAATCATGTTCCCTTTAACAGCAACAATCAATGAAACTCTAGATGAATTTAATGATATGGGCTTTATGCAAGCTATAGACCTTATTACTGCAATTGATGCGGTGAAAATTATCTTAAGGGAAAATAATTTGCCATTTAACGAACAAAAAGTGTTAGGATATGGGCATTCTCATGGGGCATATTTATTGCATCTTTGTAATCGATTAGAACCTTCTTTATTTACAGCAATTATTGATAATTCGGCTTGGATAGAGCCAGTTTATCTAACATACAATCGTTACTTATTTAAAAATTATGGAAAAATGACTCTTCAAATTAACTTTGATT
>DATMJF010000576.1:0-2182 GCA_035554455.1 Rummeliibacillus sp. | reverse complement strand
GCCTGGAATCCTTAGGTATCAAGCAAGACGAAGACATTCTGAACACTGTAGATAAATGTCAGGTTCAATTATTTAATCAGAATATGATTTTCAAAGACAACCATTATCATGTAAGCCTTCCTTGGTATGAAGACAAAATAGAATTAGTTCCTAATAATTTTAAAATATCTTTAAATATAGCTAATAGAGTGTTTAATAAATTAACTCAAAATAATTTAATAAGTAAATACAATAAGGTCTTTGAAGATCAATTGAATGATAAAATAATTGAAAAAGTAAATATAAATTTTAATGATGCTTCAGATATTAGTAAATATAAATTCATTCCTCATCGACCTATAATAAGGCAAACGGAACAAGTAACCACTAAAATAAGACCAGTTTTTAATTGTTCCCTTAAAAGTAATAAAACTCTTCCATCTTTGAATGAGGCTGCTTACAGTGGTTATGACCTCATGAATTCACTTTTAAAGCTACTACTTGTGTTCAGAACGAATCGTACTGTTGTGATAAGCGATGTAAAACAGGCGTTTTTGATGATTAGGTTAAAAGATGAAGTGGACATGAATAGGTTCACTTTCTTGTGGTTTAATAACGGGCAACTGGAAGCTTATAGGTACCTAACATTAATATTTGGGTTTACATCTTCCCCATTTATACTGCATTATATAATGAAATATCATGCTTCTAAGTATCCACATGATAGATGTACTGAAATATTATCCTCAGGCTTCTATGTGGATAATTTAATATTTACAAGCATGCAAGAAGAAAGTGAGATAGTAGGTATATATCATCAATGTAAGAAACGAATGGAAGAAGGGGGTTTTATCTTGAGATCTTGGAATAGCAACTCGGATGCTTTGCGTGTTAAGTTCAAGGAAGAAAACTCCTTTGTAGAACATTCAAGTTGTTGTGAAAAGATCTTGGGATATAGTTTCAATGTGGTGACTGACTGTATGCATATCAATAAAGTAGAATATCTGGAGAGTATTTCAACCAAGCGTCAATTGTTGTCTGAGATTTCCAAGCTTTTCGATCCTCTTAACTTTGCTCTTCCTATTTTGGTTAGGGGTAAATTGTTGATGAGACAAGTGTGGCAGCAAAAGTTGGCTTGGGATCAGAAAGTGCCTAATGAGATACTGAAGGAATGGTATAAAATACGCAGTAATTGTGAAAATCTGGATACGATTGCAATACCTAGGAGGGCTCTTTCTGAAGGGAATAAGTATGGCTTGCATCTTTTTTGTGACAGTTCCGATAGTGTTTATGGATTTGTATGTTATGGAGTGGATGATGATAACAAAAGCTCCTTTATATTTGCTAAAGCCAAGGTAGCTCCTGCCAATAGGCCTAGGGAGTTAAGTATCCCTTCCCTGGAGCTGATGGGGGTTATTTTGGCCTTGAAATGCTTACCTAATATTTTGGAAGCATATAGTAACATTTATTTTGAATTCATTAATATTGCTGTGGATTCACAAGTAGTTTTGAGCTGGTTATTAACCAGACAAACCAAAGTAAAATCTAAGTTTTTAAAAAATAGAATAAATGAAATGGATGGCTTAATTACTTCCATCAGTAAGAAGTACAAGGTAAATGTGTACTATAAATATGTAAATACAGCAGAAAATCCTGGTGATTTTTTAACTAGGGGTTTAACTTTTAAAAAGTTTAAAGAAATATTTGCTCTGTGGTATCATGGTCCTGTTTGGTTAACTAATGATTTAGACAATTGGCCCAAGTATCCTATGTTGAGTGTGCCACAAGAGTCTTTACCTCTATTAATGGTAAATGTAAATATATTAGAAAATACATGTATTAGTATTTTAGATTTAAGTAAATATTCATGCTATCGAAAAGTCTTAAGAATCACTGCCTGGATTTTTAAATGGCTTAGTAAAATTAAAGTAAATGTAGATTACCAGCAAAAGTCTGTAAGATATTGGCTAAAAATAAATCAAATTCAATCCTTTGATAATGAAATTAAATTTTTAAAAGATTATAAACAGAAAGTAAAAGTAACTTCCTTGAAAGATTCAGATATTCCTCCCTTGTTTTTGAACTTAAATCTTTTCCTTGATGAAAAAGGCTATTTAAGAAGTAAGGGCAGGATTAATAAGGCTCTTCTTATTAGTTATGAACAAGCTAATCCTATTTTAATGGGTAGAAATCATGGCTTTAC
>DATMJF010000575.1:0-31377 GCA_035554455.1 Rummeliibacillus sp. | reverse complement strand
AGTACCACGAAGCGTGTTTACGCATTTCACGTACAGCAATTACTTCACCTTTTAGCTGCATTAAGCGCTCGAAGTGCAGTAAGCAAACATCAATTTTTTCCCGAATTGGTGGTTCCGGCATTAATTGACCTGATTTTAAGTATTCAACTGTACGATAAATCATCCAAGGATTGCCTAGTGCTGCACGTCCAATCATGACACCATCAGCACCCGTGTATTCAAGTAAACGTTTTGCATCTTCTGGTGTTTCAACATCACCGTTACCGATTAATGGAATATTAATATTCTCTTTAACTTCTTTTAGAATATCCCAGTTCGCTTTTCCTTCATACATTTGAAGACGAGTACGTCCATGCATTGCAATAGCAGATGCCCCTGCACGTTCAGCAGCTTGCGCATTTTTCACTGCAAAGATATGATCTTCATCCCAACCGATACGCATTTTGCAGCTAACTGGTTTATCTACAGCGTCTACTACTGCAGAAACCATTTCATGAATTTTATTAGGATCTAATAACCATTTAGCCCCTGCTTCACATTTAATAATTTTATTAACTGGGCAACCCATATTAATATCTATGATATCTGCTGTAGTATATTTGTCTACATATTGAGCCGCTTCTACTAATGTTTCTTTATCTCCACCAAAAATTTGAAGTGAAAGTGGGTTTTCGCGTTCATCAATATAAAGCATATTCATCGTTTTGCTGTTGCGATGAACGATTCCTTTATCCGAAATCATTTCTGCATATACTAGACCAGCTCCAAATTCTTTAACAGTTAGACGGAATGCTGAGTTACAAACTCCAGCCATAGGTGCAAGTACGACGCGGTTGTCCATGACGATATCGCCAATTTTAAACGGTTTTTCTTGTGTTTCAGTCACCGTTTCCCCTCCTTTGATTAGTGAATATCAAGCTTCACCTTTTAATTCATTTACATTTATCTCAAGATTATTTCCTATAATTCGTAGCTCTTCGTCAGTTATCTGACGTTCTCCCCGTTCGATTTTCCCCAAAATCGATAGTGGTATACCTGTTTTTTTAGCGAATTCGGCTTGCTTAGTTCTTTTTAGCTTTCCGAATGCACGAATTCTGAAACCCCAGCGATTGTTTTCCATTGTCTAACGCCCTCTTTTCCAACTTGCGCAAGCATTGTTTGTAATGCCTCACCAGTCATAGGGTACATAAGCTCTGGAGCAATTTCTACTAAAGGTACGAGAACAAATGCACGTTCATGCATACGAGCATGAGGTACGATTAATGTCTCTGTTTCAATATTGTCATGATTATAGAGCAAAATGTCAAGGTCTATCGTTCTTGGACCCCAGCGAATGATACGTATCCTTTTTAATTCTTGCTCTATTCCTTGGCATACTTCAAGCATTTTTTGAGCTGTTAATGTTGTATTTACAAGTACAACCATGTTCAAAAATACATCTTGATCTGTAAAGCCAACTGGATCTGTTTCGTAGATAGAAGAAAGTTTAATAACCTCAACTGCCTCGTGTTGTTGCAATAGTTGTACAGCATGACGTAAGGTCTCTTCTTTATCTCCCATATTAGATCCTAACGAGATATAGACTTCATTCATGCGAACGCTCCTCTAGTAATTTCTACAGAGACTTCTCTGTAATGACCTGGAATTGGTGGATCTGGTTTAATAACTTCGACACGGATTCCTTTCACAGCATTTGGATAGGTTTCACACACTACTGTTGCAATTTTTTCTGCTACTGCTTCGATTAATTTATAAGATTTTCCTTCTACAACTTTTTTGCAAAGATCGTACACTTCAGCATAGCTAACTGTATTGTCTAATTTATCGGTTTCACCAGCATGCTGTAAATCCGTCGCAATCGCTAATGTGACACGGAAGCGTTGTCCAAGTTTTGTTTCCTCTGGCAATACGCCGTGATAACCGTAGAATTCCATATCTTTAATATGAATGTAATCCATTATGGGCCTCCTAGTGATGGGCTTAATAGTATTTGATGCTTAATCATTTGGTTTTGCAAAACGCAATGGATCGAACGAGCACTTTCAGCTTTTATTTCAATGCATCCATCATTTTCATCATTCTCGCAATTGGTTTTACATCATGTACACGCACCATATGACAACCCTTGTCTACACCATAACAACAAGTTGCTCCAGTACCTTCCATACGTTCATCTACAGGAAGATCAAGAACAGTTCCAATCATACGTTTACGTGATGTTGCCAGTAATACTGGATATCCCATATCCACAAGTTGCGGTAAGGCTTTCATCATTTCAATATTTTGCTCATGTGATTTTGCAAATCCGATACCGGGGTCTAACCAAATGTATTCGTCTTTCACACCGGCTTTATGTGCAATATCAATACTCTTTTCTAAATCTGCTTTGGCATCTGCCCAGAAATCTTCCCCATAATCTTCGTTTGTACGATTATGCATTAAAATGATAGGCACTTTAAGTTCCGCAGCTACTTTGGCAATTTCAGGATCATATTGTGCTCCCCAAATATCGTTAATAATATGCGCACCTGCTTCAATTGCAGCACGCGCCACCTCTGATTTAAATGTATCAACTGAGATTAATACGTCTACCTCTGAACGAATGGCTTTTATGGCGGGAATAATACGAGAAAGTTCTTCTTCTACAGAAACAGGTGTATGGCCTGGTCGAGTGGACTCACCGCCAATATCAATAATTTTCGCACCATCAGCAACCATTTCTTTTGCATGCTCCACTGCATTTTCAACAGAGTTAAACTTACCACCATCTGAAAATGAGTCTGGTGTAACGTTTAAAATCCCCATAACAAATGTTTCATTTGCGAAATCTAATTCAATAGAATCAATTGTTACTACTCTATATTTATCTAGATACATTCTTCTACCCCTTTTCGATTGATGCAATATACATTTTGTGTAAGTTACGATAGATTACCCCTTCATTACCTAAGTAACATTTTTCACCCAACCCTCGAATCGGAATCAATTCTTGAATCGATGTCGTTATAAAACATTCGTCTGCGTTTTCTAAATCTTGTGGGGTATACTTTCCCTCATGTATATCGAGGCCTGCTTCATTTGCCAGATTTAATACATGTTGTCGTGTAATACCTGGTAAAATTCCTGTAGAAAGAGCCGGCGTATATAACTCATTTGCTATTACCCAGAAAATATTCGACGTAATACCTTCAGCAACATATCCCTCTGAATTGACAAAGAATCCCTCTAGATTTTTTAATGAAGGTAATTCAAGACGAGCTCGTACATTGTTCGCATAATGATGGGACTTATAGCGAATTGCTTGCTCGGGTGAATTACGTACAGTATTTAGCCATACAGCATTCTTCTCTTGTCCTCTTGAAACTGTTGGCAATTCCTTACGAAAAATAATGACATTTGGGTTCGGATAATGTGTTTTTTCCAACCCAATACCGCCTTCACCCGCAGAAATATTTAAGCGGAAATAGCCATCCGTCTGTCCATTTCGTTTATTTAGTTCTATTATAACATCCCATAATTTTTCAAAAGTGTACGGCATCGTAATTCGGTATTCTTCTAAAGCCCTCTGAATACGTGCGCAATGTTCTTCCCATAGAAAAGGCTCATCATTATATGTACGAAATGTCTCGAAAAAGCCCAATCCATATAAGTAGCCATGGTCAATTGGAGAAACGGAAAGTTCCGTACTCTCAACATACTCCCCATTCATCCAACAAATCATTGCACTCTCTCCTTACAATACGTATCGATAAAGTTTTTTAATAGCTTTTTACCATCTTGGGTCATGATAGACTCAGGGTGAAATTGTACGCCTTCAACTGCAAGCCGATTATGGCGAATCCCCATAATTTCCCCTTCTTCTGTCCAAGAGGTAACCTCAAGACACTCTGGTAGAGTTTCTTTTTCAACTATTAATGAATGATATCTTGTTGCAACATACGGATTAGATAATCCTTTATTCACACCTTTATCGTCGTGATGTATTAAGGATGTTTTACCATGCATTAAACGTTTTGCACGAATAACTTTCCCTCCAAACACTTGTGCAATTGTTTGATGTCCTAAACACACGCCCAAAATCGGAATTTTGCCTGCAAAGTAATTAATGACATCAAGGCTGATTCCAGCTTCATTTGGGCTACAAGGACCAGGTGACACGACAATGATTTCAGGTTTCAGATTTTCTATCTCTTCAATGGTAATTGCATCATTACGCTTTACAAGTAATTGCTCCCCTAGCTCCCCAAAATATTGAACTAAGTTATATGTAAAGGAATCATAATTATCGATCATTAAAATCATAGTCCTTTTACTCCTTCTGCCATTATTTTAGCCTGCCATAATGCTTTTGCTTTATTTAGTGATTCAATGTATTCACGTTCAGGCACTGAATCAATTACAACACCTGCTCCAGCTTGAATATAAGCTACTCCATTCTTGATAAAGGCAGTACGAATAACAATATTAAGCTCGATGTCTCCATTAAATCCAATCCAACCAATTGAACCTGTATACAGTCCACGGCGAACGGGTTCTAATTCCTCAATTATTTCCATTGTGCGGATTTTCGGAGCCCCCGTAATAGTTCCTCCAGGGAAAACAGCACGGATAATATCAGCATTGCTATGATCCTTTGACACTTTACCACGTACATTGGAAACGATATGCATAACATGCGAATATTTTTCAATAATCATAAATTCATCAACATGAACCGTACCATATTCAGCAACACGTCCTAAATCATTGCGCTCAAGATCTACAAGCATGACATGTTCGGCACGTTCCTTTTCATTATGAATCAATTCGTTAGCAAGCGCTAAATCCTCTGCATCATTGTTACCACGCGGTCTCGTTCCTGCAATTGGACGAGTTGATAAGTTTTGGCCATATTTCTGAATCAATAACTCTGGAGATCCTGATACAATCGCAAAATTAGGAGAATTAATATACGCCATATAAGGAGATGGGTTAAAAGTGCGTAATGCTTCATACATTATCAATGGTTCTACATCAAGTTTTTTTGCCTGGCGAACAGATAAGTTCACTTGGAACACATCACCTTGTGCAATATAATGTTGAATTTGCTCAACAGCATCTTTAAACTGCTCGCTTGTCATTGAAACTATGCGAGAGTCATCGTTCTTTACTGTTTGAGCAGCTGTGTCATCAAAACAACTTTTCGAACGTTCAGTTTGCCAACTGTTTGCTAGTTCCTCGACATCTACATCGCTTGTAGACAACTTCATTACTGTTGCCTTTTCATTTTCAACATCCAGCACTGTCCAACAGTCCATTATATAAAAATAAATATCCGGTACATGAAGATCATCCTCAGCAACATTCGGAATCACTTCAATTTGCCGTACATAATCGTAAGTGATAAATCCGATCGCTCCTCCATAAAATGAATCACTTGGAGCATCAATTTTATATTGTAAAAGTAATTTTTCAATTAAATGGAGTGGTTCTCCTATATGTTGTTCATGCCTACCATCTCGCCAGTCAATTTGTAATCCATTTTCCATCGATTGTACGACTGCGAGTGGATTCCAAGCAGCAATCGTTTTAGTACCACCCCTACCACTTTCTAAAAACACACTATGTGTTTCGTTTTCTATTTGCTTTTTATAGCTATTAAAAAAAACATCTTTTTGCATCGAAAAAGACTCGGACTTTACCAGTTGAATTTTCAATTGAAAACCTCCGTGTTATATATGTCTTTCTAAATCTGCTTTCAGTATAACAACACCTATGTATTTAGCAAAATAATAATAAAAAAAGAGCACCTAATTATTAGGCACTCTTCTGATCCTATAGACTCATTAAGATTAGTCTTCATAACGATATAACGGTGTACTTAAGTAACGTTCACCATTATCAGGAAGAATAGCTAGAATATTTTTACCTTTACCAAGGCGTTTTGCAGTTTCAATTGCTGCATACATTGCTGCACCTGCAGATATACCACCAAGAATTCCCTCTTCTCTTGCCACTTTGCGAGAAGTTTCGAAAGCATCATCGTTATCAACTGGCAAAATAGAAGTGATTACTTCTGCATTTAAAACTTCTGGTACGAAGCCAGCGCCAATACCTTGGATTTTATGCGGTCCTGGTTTACCACCGGATAGAACTGGAGAATCTTTTGGTTCAACTGCAATAATTTCGATTTCTGGGAATTTAGCTTTTAATACTTCACCAGAACCAGTGATTGTACCACCTGTACCAACACCTGAAATAAATGCATCTAGTGTAAGACCTGCTTCTTCAAATGCAGAAACGATTTCTGGACCAGTTGTTTCGCGGTGAATCACTGCGTTTACAGGGTTTTCAAATTGTTGTGGTAAGAACCAACCGTTTTCTTTCGAAAGTTCTTCAGCTTTCGCAATAGCACCTTTCATGCCTTCTGCCCCAGGAGTAAGAATTAATTCCGCACCATAAGCACGAAGTAAATTACGACGTTCCATACTCATTGTATCAGGCATTACGATTACCGCTTTGTAACCTTTTGCAGCTGCTACCATAGCAAGGCCGATACCTGTGTTACCACTTGTTGGTTCAATTAATGTGCTACCTTCTTTTAATAAGCCATCTTTTTCAGCTTTATTAATCATAGCGTATGCTAAACGGTCCTTTACACTACTACCCGGGTTATAGTATTCAACTTTTACATATACATCCGCATCATTAGGACCAGTTACATTATTCAATTTCACAATCGGAGTATTTCCGATTAAATCCACTACTGAATTAACTAATTTACTCATATTCTAATCCACTCCTAATCCCTAGTATTTTAATAGGTTTTGTTAATTTGATTTTACAACTATTAGGAATAGTTTGTCAATAAAAACAGCCTACATTTTAAAATCATGTAAGCTGTTTTTGTCTATTTATTTACATTAGACATTGAACTAGTTTTTTTGCTCGTGAATTTCTTCGATAAAGCCTTCTAATTCTTCTTTAGAGTAATGATATTTCTCTTCGCAGAAGTGACAATGAGCTTCTGCCATACCCTCTTCATCAATCATATCTCGGATTTCTTTTTCACCAAGGCTAAGTATTGCTGCACCAAAGCGTTCTTTAGAACATGTACATTGGAATTTAACAGGCATTGTATCTAAAATTTGAACATTGCCTTCGCCAAGAACAGCTTCTAAAATTTCTTCTGGTGTGTACCCTTTTTGAATCATTTTTGAGACCGGTTCAATAGTTGATAAATGTTCTTCAATTTCTGTAATTGTTTCATCATCCACACCAGGTAATACTTGAATTACAAATCCACCTGCTGCAAGAATCGTGTTATCTGTGTTAACCAATACACCTAGCCCAACAGATGATGGTACTTGTTCAGATTTTGCAAAGTAATAAGTGAAGTCTTCTGCAATTTCACCCGAAACAATAGGTACTTGCCCTGTAAAGTGATCACGCATACCAAGGTCTTTCACAACTGTCAATGATCCTTCAATTCCAACCGCACGTCGAACATCTAATTTTCCTTGTGGATTTAAATCAAAGTGTATTTGTGGATGCGTTGCGTAACCACGAACCTCACCTTTTGCATTTGCGCCTACAATCATAGGACCGATTGGACCTTTACCATCTACTTTAACAGTGATTGAATCATCACCTTTTAACATAGCACCCATCATTACAGATGCAGTCATCGTACGTCCAAGTGCTGCAGAAGCTGTAGGCCATGTGTTGTGACGACGTTGCGCTTCTCCTACAGTATCTGTTGTACATACTGCGAATGCTCGAACACTACCATTAAATCCAAGTCCTCTCACTAAATAATCAGCCATTATATTTTCCTCTTTTCCTAATGATTTCTTTTATAAATTAAATGTAATCCTTTTAAAGTTAAAAACGGGTCAACAATATCGATTATTTTTGACTCTTTTGCAATCATATTTGCTAAACCGCCTGTCGCAACAACTAGTGGATCTTCTTTACTTTGTTCACGCATACGCTGTACAATTCCTTCTACTTGTCCGACATAGCCATAAACGATGCCTGCTTGCATTGAAGACACTGTATTTTTGCCAATAACACTTTGGGGTCTCGTAATTTCAACTCTTGGCAGTTTAGAAGCTTTCGTAAAAAGTGCCTCCATTGAGATTGAAATTCCTGGAGCAATTGCCCCGCCCATATAATTGCTGTTTTCATCGATATAGCAATAGGTTGTTGCTGTCCCAAAATCAACAACAATAAGTGGCGTTCCATATTCATGAATGGCCGCAACCGCATTTACAATTCGATCAGCTCCAATTTCTCTTGGGTTTTCACACTTAATATTGAGCCCTGTTTTTACTCCTGGCCCAACTACTGCAGGTTCAATTGAAAAGTATTTTCGACACATTGTTTCTAGTGAAAACATGATTGGTGGCACTACTGAAGAAATTATAATACCACTCACATCCTCAAAAGATAAAGCCGCATGCATAAACAGTGTTTTAATTTGCATAGCATACTCATCTTCTGTTTTTTGAGGATCTGTTTTCAAACGCCAATGATGCTCAAGCCGATCAGCATTATATACCCCTATTGAAATATTTGTATTTCCTACATCCATTACTAAAATCATGAAATATTTCCTCACTTATATGCAATTTCTCCATGAATCATAACATATATGCATGAATAAAAAAAAGCTGGCCACCTTACACAATGCGAGGGGCCAAGCCTTTTGTTTTGTAATTATTTGCGTTCTTCTTGAATGCCACCATTTCGTTGTTCACCGTTAGAATCATTAGGTAGATCGCTAATTGTTGGATCAGCAGTGCCTAATACATCTACTTTTGTTTCTTGAACAATATTGGCATCAGTAGATTCAGTTACTTCAACATCAGTTTCATTTCCTGCTTTATGATTTTTTTTGTCATAAGTGCGTTCAGGAAGTTTACCGTATTTCTCTAAGTGTTCGATTTGTTCGGCATCTAAAGTTTCAACTTCAAGCAAAGTTGTAGCAATTAGATTTAGAAGATCGCGACGTTCTGTCAAAATTTTTCTTGTACGTTCGTATTGTTCTCTAACCATTTGTTGCATTTCTTGGTCAATTTCATAAGCGATTCGATCTGAGTAATTTTGTTCAGAGTTCAAATCACGTCCTAAGAATACATTGCCACCTTGGCTAGAGCCAAATTGCAATTGTCCAAGTTTGTCACTCATACCATATTCGGTAACCATTGAGCGAACAATACTTGTAACACGTTGGAAGTCATTATGAGCACCTGTTGAAACTTCACCAAAGACGACATCTTCGGCTACACGTCCACCAAGTAAACCTGCTACTTTATCAAGAAGCTCTGGTTTTGTCATGAAGTAACGGTCTTCTTTCGGAAGCATAACGGCATAGCCACCAGCTTGACCACGAGGGACGATTGTTACTTTATGAACCTTTTCAGCTTCATCCAATGTTAAACCAACCACTACGTGACCAGCTTCATGGAATGCAACGATATTCCGTTCTTTTTCAGAAATGACACGACTTGTTTTCGCAACCCCTGCAATTACGCGGTCTGTTGCTTCATCAATATCGCCCATATCAATTTTCTTCTTATTTTCACGAGCTGCAACGAGTGCTGCTTCATTTAATAAGTTTTCTAAATCTGCACCAGAGAATCCCGGTGTACGTTGAGCAATTGCTTTTAAGTCTACTGTTTCATCTAATGGTTTTTTACGAGCATGCACTTTAAGTACTGCTTCACGGCCTTTTACATCTGGACGACCTACAGTAATTTGTCTGTCAAAACGACCTGGACGTAATAATGCAGGGTCTAATATGTCTGGGCGGTTAGTTGCAGCGATGATAATAATACCTTCGTTTGCACCGAAACCATCCATTTCAACAAGTAATTGGTTTAATGTTTGTTCACGTTCATCATGACCGCCACCTAAGCCTGCACCACGTTGACGACCAACTGCATCGATTTCATCGATGAAGATGATACATGGAGCATTTTTCTTAGCGTTTTCGAATAAGTCACGTACACGAGAAGCACCAACACCGACGAACATTTCAACAAAATCAGAACCACTGATTGAGAAGAATGGCACGCCAGCTTCACCAGCTACCGCTCGAGCCAATAAAGTTTTACCTGTACCTGGAGGTCCTACTAATAGGATCCCTTTTGGAATACGAGCTCCGATTTCGGCAAATTTTGTATGGTCTTTTAAGAAATCTACAACCTCTACAAGTTCTTGCTTTTCTTCATCGGCACCAGCTACATCTGTAAAACGAACTTTTTTCTTTTGATCGTCATACAGTTTCGCTTTACTTTTACCAAAGCTCATCATACGATTACCGCCGCCTTGAGCCTGATTCAACAAGAAGAAGAACAGGATGAAGATGACGATAAATGGAATAATCCCCGTAAAGAATTGAATCCATCCACTCGTTTCTGGAGCTTTTAAGAAGTTGATTTTCGAATTACCTTTAGCTGCTGCAGTAATCTTATTCATCAACTCTTGGTCATCACGAGGTATATTAGTAACGAATGATTCGCCCTTTTTGTATCCCTCTATCTTACCTTTTACCACATAGACTAACTGATCTGGTTGAATCTCAGCCTCAGTTACTTTGCCATTCTCTAACGCTGTAATGAACTCGTGATATTGTATCTCTTTCGTAGGTTGGTTCGCATTATTAAACGTCCCAAAGATCCCGATAATCACGAGGAAAATTAATAAATAAAATATGGTGTATCGAAATATTCGATTCATCCCCAGCCTCCTCACAAGATAAACAGAAAAACTATAGTAAATCTTAACATATGAACTTTTGGTCGTACAATGAAAAGCCTCTTATTCAAGATGTTTCCTTAAAAAATTGTCTAAATTTAAACATCATTCTTAAAATGAGTAAACGGCTGGCTTTAAAACTCCAATATATGGAAGGTTGCGATATTTCTCTGCATAATCTAAACCATAACCTACTACAAATGCATCCGGAACTTCAAAACCTACATAATCTGCTCGTAGGTCTACTTTACGACCAGATGGTTTGTCTAATAATGTAACAATTTTAATAGATTTCGCTTTACGATATTTAAATAGATCTACAAGATAACTTAAAGTTAAACCACTATCAATAATATCTTCAATGATAATGATATCGCGACCTTCTACGCTTGTGTTTAAGTCTTTGACTATTTTTACCTCTCCTGATGAAACAGTTGCATTACCATAGCTTGTTACATCCATAAAATCGATTTCAACATAAGAGTCGATTCGTTTCATTAGATCAGCCATGAATGGCATTGCACCTTTAAGTACACCAATCAATAATGGAAATTTATCTTGGTATTCTGCAGTTAGAGATTCCCCAAGCTCTTGTATTTTGTTTTGTAACTCTTCCTCTGAAATTAATACTTTTTCGATGTCTTTCTGAAGCATTTTTAGTTCCTCCTTGATTGTATATAACACTACAAAGTTTGTTGATCGACGATAAATATCGTATCATCAGTCAATCGTTTGCTATTAGAAAAATAGCTACTTACACGAAGTCCTGGGACTGCAATGACCTCATTATCATTTGTTACGATAATTGGCCAATCTCCTCTAAGCGCCAATGGAACTTTATCGTCGATAAAAAGACGAGAAATTCGCTTTTGTACATTTGCTCCAAACAATTGTATGCGATCTCCATCCATTCTGCCACGAATATGTAGTGGTTGAGCAATACTTGTTGCATTTACAAAATAGCTTTTAGCTTGAGATGTTGTATCTTGTGGAATATCGCCATCTACTCTTCCTATATAAACACGTAAATTATTCGATAAATTCGTCCAATGTTCAAACTTTAATGTTGTAGATATCAGCTTTGACGAATTCACTTCTGTTTTTATAAGGATTAATTCATCATATTGACGAATCGCTTTAGCTCCTTTCGGCAAATCAATTGTTGCATTACCATCTGTTGTTTGTGTCAGTTTTAAAATGGAATTCCAAAGGGTATAACTTTGTATAATGATTGTATCTTTATAAAGATATTTTAATAGTAGTAGAATGATTCTTCTTTGTAAAGCAAGTGGTTTATTTTGGAATGCATTTATATTAATTTTCCACAAATCACGTTGTTTTTCAACTAATACATCCTCTAATGCTTGTTCAGCTAATGATTGTAATAACTCCTCATCAGCTTGTACTTTTTCTGTATAATGCATCACTGCTTCCGCTACTTTTGGGTTTTCATCTCTCAAAAGTGGAACAACATGATGTCTCATACGGTTTCTTGTGTAGGAATCCTTTTGGTTTGAGTAATCCTCTCTATAGCCCTGTTTGTAGGTTTGCAGATATTCTAGAATATCTGCTCTTGTTATAGAAAGAAATGGGCGAATCAATTCACCATTTGCAAACGGACGGCGACGTTTGATGCCTTGTATCCCAATATTATGTGATCCACGAACTAAATTCATTAAAACACTTTCAATTTGATCGTCAGCATGATGTGCAACGACTAATTTTGTACTGTTAGATTCTACCATTGTTTGTTCGAAGTACGCATATCGCTCTCTTCGACAAACAGCTTGCATATTACCACGTTCCGCTTCTAAAATAGCCGGGATCGAAATATCAATGGCATACACTGGAATATTACGTTCCTTGCAGAATGATTCCACATAACGTCGATCCCCGTCAGCATCTTCCCCACGTAGCATATGATTTACATGTACAGCAGCAACTGAAACACCTAAGTGCTGTTGTTCTCGATGTAAATAATGCAGTAAAGCCATTGAATCAGCTCCAGCAGAACAAGCTACAAGAAGACGATCTCCAGCACGACACAGCTCATATTGTTGTATATATTCATACACTTTTTGTTCGAGTTTAGTCATCTTCTCACCTCAACACTATCTTACCATTCTTTCCCGGGAAATTTCTTGTAAAGTAGGCTTAAATAATGACCAATCTACTGTTTTATGTTGGATTTCGACACATACGATTGTACAGTCATCAATCGGCTGGTCATCATTACGGAAAGTATTCAAGATTTGCGGACAAATCTCCTGTATCGGAAGACTTCTATGCTGTAATAAACTATTGCGAAGTAGCTTTTCTTGTTGATCCCACGGCATATTCTCGAAGAATAGACCATCTGTACACATGAAAATAATATCCCCTGCCTTCAAACTTCTTTGTTCAGCATCTACCGAAAATGAAGTGAATAATCCGAATGGTTCACTGGCACTTTCTACTCTTGTCACTTCTCTTCCTCTCACTAAATATGTTGCCATGCTTCCAGCCTTCCAAGACCATAGTTTTCCGTGCTGCAAATCAATTAAAGCAAAGTCCATCGTTGCATACATTTCTTCCTCTTGCTTTAGTGACATAACATAATGCAATGTATGCATTGCTGTTTCGGGAGACATTTGATGATGCAAGCATTCACGCATAAGACGAATAAGTTTCCTACTTTCTTTATGCGCTCGTTTATTATGTCCCATTCCATCGGATAACATAATTGCTGTTAATCCTGGATTAAGGGAAAATACAGCATGCGAATCTCCTGAATACATCGTATTATTTTTTGAAATGGATAATACATCATATTGCAACGTAAATCGTATAGCAGATTGGAAGGTGATTTGCAGATGTGCGTATGGCTTTGTTTTCTTTACTGTTTGATGAATTTCAAAAGGCTCTTTAAAGACTTCTTGTAAAGCTGGAAGAATTAATCTCTCTGCAACCATTTGGTCTGTTTCCCATTGCGTTTTCTTATATGGAATGCAACATACTAATTTTCTATTGCCGGGTTCATTGGTTAAAATATCAATTTGGAAAAAATCAATACCAATTTCTTTAAAGCGATTTGCTAATTGGTCTTCCTGTTGTTGAAATGAAACCGTATCATTCGTCATATCCTTCATAACACTATCAATATGCGTAGACATATCCTTTAACTGTAACGCAATCATTTTCTTACCGTGTTGGAACTGGCCACTTAGTTGCTGTTTAGAAACAAATTCAGCTAAAGCATTTAAAAACAATGAAGAGCGAACACACTTATAACGGATTTTATCATCATATTGTAACTTAGAAGCAGTATGGCCAACTGCCTGTGCCATTAACCATTGTTGCATTAGTGGCTCCATTTCTTTTTTATCAGCTCCCCAACATCTTTCAAATAGATAACAACTTTCGCACGGTGACAATGGCCTTGCTTCTACATCATCTGTTGGCTGTTTTTCAGTCACGCCAAAACGATCATTGACAAGTTCCTTCATAAAAATAACAAAATCATTAAAATTAGTTAATTTCAACGTCACCTTTTCTGTAAGCCAGCGCTGCCTTTCTAATAATACTTCTTCATGATTCGGATATAATTGACGTTGCCAATACACTAACCAAGTTTTAGGCATAGTAAGAAATAGAAGAGTAGCAACTCCTAATGCTATAAAATAGGTTTTATCAATTGGCAATGTAGCATCATAAAGTACAAAAAATGCGGTTGCAATACTACTACCTAGCACAATTCCAAAGCGTCCTAACTTTTTACAAACACCTGCGCATAGTCCTGTTAACGCATAAACAGCAATCATTCCACTAAAGGATAAATGAGATAAACTAATTATTGTCCCCATCAAAACAGCAATGGCGGTAGATAGCGTTGTGCCTCCTACATACGCAGACCCTAATATTATTAACTGTAACGCTATATAAGTAGGTGACAACACATTCCAAACGACGTTATTCGTTGCGGTTAACATTGTCGCTAAAACAATTAAAGCTGCCCCCATTCTTTCTAAAGACCATGAAGCTGTCCATAGAGCTGGCATTGGTAAAAATAACTGCATTAAAAATAAAGTCATAAATATGGATAATATACTTTCATAACCAACATATAATAGGATCATCATTGGAGGTTCTCCATGGTAAGAAATCATTTGCCACCCAATTTGTGTTAAAAATACTGACACACCGACTAAAATTGCAATTGGCCATTTACGAATAAAAGTTTTCATAAAGAGGCTAAAGAGAAGCAATTCAATTATATGAATGGTCAATTCGCCAAAACCTAATGTAATACTTCCAATAACTCCACCAATGAGAGTCCATATAAAATAATCTCGATGATTGATAAATATGATGGCCATTGTTGGTAAAAAGAATGGAACAATCGCTTCAAAAAGTACGGCTTTTGATAAGAAAAAAGCAGCGAAACATAATGTCACAGCAAAGATTACAGGATATTGTTGTTTCAAATTCAAAGATACTTTTGGGATTGATAGTTTATTTGGTTGTATGAATGCTTTTCTCATAGTAACAAAACCTCCATTATACATTTCTGCTAGTATACCTGGAAAGTTGTGTAAAGTTTGTCTGTTCTTGAAGGGTTTAATAAAAATCGTTCGACGATAAATCGCATAGACCATAATTTTTTAACAAAAATCGCTTGACACCTTATAATATCCTCTTGTATTATGTATTATGTTGTTCACGAAGGCGGCGTAGCTCAGCTGGCTAGAGCGTACGGTTCATACCCGTGAGGTCGGGGGTTCGATCCCCTCTGCCGCCATATTTTTTATTGTAGTTGGCCATTGTTTGGGTCACTTATATTCGGCCCCTTGGTCAAGCGGTTAAGACACCGCCCTTTCACGGCGGTAACACGAGTTCGAATCTCGTAGGGGTCATCAAAAAAGAAGCTTTCCATTAGGAAAGCTTCTTTTAATTTGTCGATATTTTGCTATAAGATTTCAATATAAAAAGAGGCTATTTTATAAGTGCTTTCTACACTTATAAAATAGCCTCTCAAATATTAATAAAACACTTTTTCTACGATTAAAATAGCCAGCAAGTTATCCTCTTCTTGCGCCACGGCCACCACGTTTAGAATCTTGTGCACGCTTTAATGTTGTAAGGCGATCTTCACTATCCTTTAAGAATTTTGCCATTTTTTGTTCAAAGTTTTCTTTTGGTTGACGATTTTCGCCACGATCATTTGAACGATGGTTGTTGTGGCGTGAACGTTGAGGACGTTCTGGTCGTTCTGCTTGAGGTTTTGCTTTACGGATTGATAAACCTATTTTACCGTCAGCTTCAACATTCATAACCTTTACTTCAACCATGTCTCCTACCTTCAAATGTTCATTAATATCTTTTACATAGTTGTCAGCAACCTCGCTAATATGAACAAGACCTGTTGAGCCATTTGGCAGCTCCACGAATGCTCCAAAATTTGTGATACCTGTTACTTTACCTTGTACCTTGCTGCCTACTTCAATTGACATAAAAAAAATGCTCCTCCTTAAAATTTAAGCGACTTATAAGTCTAATAATCAATTTGTAAAACTTAAGTGATTCTTACCTTTATTATAGCCAACAAAAAAAGAGTGTCAATAAGACTACTCTTTTGAATCTGTTTTTTTCTTATCTTTTTCGGAAGTTTTTGGAATTGAAAAAATAATTTCCCCATCCTCAGATAAGAATAAATCCTTACGTGCAAGCTTAGCGATGTAGTCATCATCATTTAATTTAGCAATTTGGATTTTCAAATCTTCTTTTTTTTCTTTTTGTTTTGCTAAATCATGTTGAAGCTCAACTTTTTGCTGTTCCTTCTCAGCTAATGCATGCTTTTGTTTAATCAACATGAATACAAGGGAACCTGCAATTAGAACAAATACTAGTGTCATACATGTTAGGCGACGGTATAAGCCTATCTTACGATTACGGTTTACCTGTTTTCTGTGTGTTTCAGTTTTTGTGTAATCTGTAGGCATTGGAGTAGTTTTTTTATATTGTTGTTTAGTTGTTATTGGCATGCGGGTACCCTCCCTTGAGTATATTTTATGCGATCATCAATATTTACATATCGACCCTATTATACCTAACTTTTCCCTATTTTTTAAGAGTCAACTTTTTGACTTTTTTTGTAACCAATAAAATAGGATACGTAATAACTCTGTAAATAGCAAAAAGTACTCGAATGATTTGTCGGATAAGACTCACAAACAAATAGAAAATAAACCATATAGGTCGTATTACCAAAGTGTCTACAAGTCTTCCTATAAAACGGAAGAACCTTTGCAAAAACAATTGGTAAAGACAAAATCCTAACAATTGAGAGAGAAAGTCAACAAAATGCCATTCTCCATCTCTTACAATCATTAATAATAGAAATGTGCTAATACCTAATAGAATCCATGTAGATAACTCAAATATGATGTAGCCTTTTCGCCGTAAAGATTTCGGTGGCGCATAATAACTTAATGTTCGTACCAAATCAATACAAGCAGCTCCTATAACACCACTAGTAATTAGTACTGTTATACTAAGGAATTGTTCAGAAACTGTCATCCAAATAATTTATGCAAGATACCACGGGATAGTCCACTTTCCTCTTCATCATACTGAAGGTTTTTCACTGTACCTTCTAACGTGAGCAACCCTTTATCTACATCTAAATGTACAATTCTTAAATCTTCTCCACGAATCTGTAAATGTCCTTGAGAGGTGAGTACAAAAAACTCCTCTTGATCAAAGCGTTCAATTGATTTTACAGATGTAACATCCATTCTTTTACGATTTCGTACCGTTAGTAAATGATCTCCTGTTGGAATTGTATAAGTCGCGTTATCCTGTTGAAATGTCATTTTCTTTTCCCCTCCTTGTCCTGTCTATTAACTATATGCTTGGACATTTCTTAATATGAGAGAAAAAATAAAATCACTATCAATAATTTTGATAGTGATTTTATAATCAGAAGAAAGATGTTTCAAGTTTATCTATCACATATGTTTTGTCTATTGCATAATATCGCTTGCTAGAAATAACATTATTCTTCATCATCAATAAATTGTGGCTCAACTCTATCTAGCTTTTCTTCTTTTAAGATTGTAAACATTTTAGCTGCGTCTTCTTTTCGAACAATTTCTTTTAATTCTTCAACACGCACAGTTACTATTTTTTGACCAAAGCGAATAGCTAACTCATCTCCTACTTTAACTGCACTGCTTGCTTTTACCACTTTCCCATTGATTGTAATACGACCTTGGTCTGCCACTTCTTTTGCTAGAGTACGACGTTTGATCAATCGAGAAATTTTCAAGAATTTATCTAATCTCATATGAGTATCCTCTTTTCTTATTGTTTAGCTTCTTGCCAAAATTGATCTAGTTCTTCAAATGAATAGTCTTTAAAATCTTTTCGACCTGCCATTACTTGTTGTTCGACATAGCCGAATCTCTTTGCAAATTTAGCATTCGCATGAAGCATTGCATCTTCTGCAGAGATTTTATATACACGTGCTAAGTTCACAAGTGTAAATAATACATCTCCAAATTCATCGAGTCTTGTTTCTGGTGTTCCCTTTTCTATTTCTTCGTGGAATTCTTTCCATTCTTCTGAAACCTTATCCCAAACACCTTCAGTATTCGGCCATTCAAACCCTACTTTTGCCGCTCTACGTTGATAATTATAAGAAGTTTGTAGTGAAGAAGTTGCACGGTATTCACCTTTTAATAGTGGTTCAGCATTATCATCTTGGTGTTCTTTTTTCTTAATTTTTTCCCAATTAGCATTAACGTCCTCTACACTATTTACCTTTACATCGCTAAAAACATGTGGATGGCGGCGAATCATTTTTCCTGCGATCCCCTCAAGAATATCTTCCAAATTCCAGTAACCTGAGTCTTCTGCAATTTGCGCTTGTAAAAATACTTGCAACAGTACATCGCCAAGTTCTTCTATCATATGATCATCATCTTGTTCATCAATTGCTTGTAAGAATTCATGAACTTCTTCCAACATGTAACGTTTTAAACTTTCATGTGTTTGCGCACGATCCCATGGACAACCTTCTGGGCTTCGTAAAATAGAAATAATATCGCGGAATGTCGACCATTCACGCAGTGCGTCTTTTTTATCTTTAATAGGCGGAATATACACCGTTGTTAAATTATTAATTTCTGCAACATGATCTAATTCATGTAGTGGCACTGTACGGATGAATTCATCTTTTGAACCAGCTGCTGTCACGATTGTAACTAGATAGTCTGGGTGGTATTTTTCTAATAGTGTGAGTTTCACTTCAGAAGCACTAAATTGATCATATACTTGTGCGATCAATAGATGCTTATACATATTCACTTCATGAATCGAAAACGTGGTACCATTGACAAGTTCAAAACCATCAATCGGGTCAATTCGAAGAGCACCAAAAATAGCATCTAAGAAACTTTGGCCACCTTCAATTTTGAGCTGAACCTTTCCTTCTTTTTCTGCCTCAATAAGAAGTTGAACTGTCATTTCAGCCATCAAAGGATGCCCTGGAACAGCATAGATTACATCTTCTGTTTCTATATAATTTAGTAATGTTGTGACGATTTCTTTGTAAACCGGTAGAAAATCATCATGTTTTTCATAGATTGCATCAAAGCTTTCAAATTCAATGCCCTCTTTTGCCAATTCGTCTAATACCGCATGTTCTTTTGTACGAACACATATTTTCTTTGCTTGCTTTAATTTTCGATAGACGCCTATCGGAAGTTGTTCAAAATCCCCTGCGCCTAATCCAATGACTGTAAGTTGCTGCATATTCTTCACCTATTTTTGTTTATTTTTTCGATTGATCCAAAGCTGATAACTAGCCATACGACGTCCTAAAGGGAGTAGATACCAATCTCTAACAGATAAAACATTTAACTTTGCGAGCATTGTCAAAAATACAAACGCACCAATTCCTGCTTTCAAAACGCAAAGAATCAACGCCCGCACGCGCCCCTGTAAGGAAGGAAAAATTATCGGTTCCACGAACATTGTAAATAGTAAAACAAATAATACCATCGCGAGCGTAGCGAGCGCCGCGCCACTATAAAAACGGGTTGTTGCTAGATGGATATTTTTTACTCTTTTAAAGTAACTTATAAGTCCCATCGTCGTCATAAAAAGACCTAAATTCCCAGCCCACGCGGCTCCAACAATACCGAATTTTAAAATAAATAATTTATTGCAAAGCATTTTGGCAATAATCCCTACTACTAATAGTAATGCTGGTATTTTTAATCGATCTAACCCTTGTAACATTGCCGTTAATGTCATAATTAATGATAGCCAAATAATTTGAATTACAAATACAGATAATACATTTGATAAATCTGCATTCTCAAAAAGTGTTGTATTTATATTTGGCATAACCAGTATTAATCCTACTGTAGCAGCTATTCCAAATAATAGAGATGTACGATATGTGAGCTGGATAAATCGATCGGCATTCCTGCCATCATCTCGTTTTGATGCATGTGCTACAAGGGGGACAATTGCAAGAGAAAGAGAAGAAGCAACGACAAGTCCAACCTGTACTAACGGCAGACCCCGATCATATATTCCTTTCGTTTCCATCGCCTGTAGTGACGATAGCCCCAACTTCTTCAATGCACTGTATATAGTAAATGAATCGACTAATTGAAATACAAGTAATACTAAACTGCTCATACTTACACTAATACTTAATACCATTAACTTTTTAATGATTGGCCATTTTGCTAGATTTGTCTTTACATCTCGGTTATATTTTGCTCCCAAGGATGAGTGCTTTTTCATATACCATGCTAATAAAAGAATCCCAGCAAACTCGCCTACAACCGTTCCTGAAACTGCTATTTTCCCTGCACCATATAAAGATCCTGTAGTTGACATGATAATCCATGTACCACCTAAAATAACAGCTACTCTAACAGTTTGCTCAACTACTTGTGCATAAGCAACCGGTTGCATAATGCCTGTAGATTGAAATAGCCCTTTATAAATTGCTAATAGTGGCATACAAAATACAACAAACGCACCGATTTTTAGAAGCCCGGCGAGTTTTAGATCACCCATCAAATGTGCAAAAAGCGGTGCACCGAAATACAAAATCCCAAAGCACACCATTGATAGCAAAGTTAAAAAATGTAATATAATACGTAGCATGGCACTTCGCTCGGCACGCTGATTACTTTCGTCTAAATCAGCAAGCATTTTAGAGATGGCTACAGCAATACCACTAGATGTCCACGTAACAAATAGAGCTACAAAGGGATATACTTGCTGGTAAATATAAAAACCATGGTCTCCAACTAGATTTTGAAATGGCACACGGTAAACCATGCTCAATACTTTCACAAAAAGAGCTGCTACTGTAAGCAAAGCAACTCCCTTTAAATAAACTTTCATCCCCCATTTTTCGGACATGATAATCCTCTTTCCTGTAAAATTCATCAATTACAACACGAATAATTGACAACAGTATAGCATATTACTTCTATCCCTTGAAACGTCTCCCATCTTTTATGCCAGCAAATTGAGAAGCTCGTACTCAGCAAAAATTAAAAAGAACCCTATTAATAATTCGCTCCAAGTAGACGTTCCCTTTAATTCATTTTTCTGGAATGTTGACGATAATTATTATAACAAATAGGCCAAAGGAGGGATTTTCATGAAGGTTTCCGTCTCAAAAATAAATACATTTCAAAATACAGCACAGTTTAAACAATCTTCTTTAACTCAAGAGAGTTATTTACAAATAGAGAAAAGGTTAAAAAACAAATCACCACGTATTATTACGGAAAGAAAAAATGGATATGTTCGTAAATATCTTTTAAAAGTCGATGGCACTAAAGTTTTAATCTTTGAAACGCGGATCAATGAACAACCCTTACTTTCTGAAAAGCCATCACAAATTCCTACTTCCTCTATAAACACTACAAAGGAGATGTTAAATTTTCTCAATGTTTCTTCTCAATTCAGATCAATTCATCTTAAAAAATACAGATTATAAAACAAAAAGGCCATTCTCTATTGATCATATCAACAGTCGAATGGTCTTTTGTCATTAATCTTCCATTTGCTTTGCCAAAAAATGCGCTGCTGTCTCCGCTACTTTTTGCTCTGTATCACCAATAAAATGGATCTTCGATAAGATGTAGACGGCTCCTATTGCATCCCCTGCAACAACAATCGGTGCAATACAATAGGATTTGATTTGTTCAATTTGGCCGGGTACGATTTCGATGGAGTTTTCATGTTTTTCAACGATAATCGTACGCTGTAAAATACAATCTTCAGCAAAGGAAGATATCTGGCGGTGCATATACTCCTTTTTCGATACACCTGCTACAGCAATAATTTCATCTCGATCACTAATAAGTGCACTTGTACCTAATGTTTCAAATAATGTGTCTACATACGAAAGGGCAAAATCACTTAATTCATTAATAGGAGAGTATTTCTTTAATATAATTTCGCCTTCGCGATCAGTAAATATTTCTAACGGATCACCCTCACGAATGCGTAAAGTTCTTCGGATCTCTTTCGGGATTACTACACGTCCTAAATCATCGATTCGACGTACAATGCCTGTCGCTTTCATTCGTGTTGCCTCACTTTCGACAAATTTTCATTATAGTACTTGTCGCTAGTATGGTGCATCCAAATATAAATTATACATGACAATTATTAGTCTTTAATCTCTACTTTTTCCCGTATTGCATTAGGTAGCAATTTCATCAATGATTCTAAAATATCAAATGGCAATTGCTTATCTGCCTTTTTCTCATCAATTGTTAAAATAAGTCTCTGTCCTTCTAATTGGAATCCCACTGCACGGCCAAATTGCATTGATTCTGAAACAATTTTCCCGCCATCGAGGTTCGCAGTCCCATCTTCTGAAATATCAATCGTAATGATTTTATTTTTGGTCTTAATCGACTCAACTCCAACTTTTTTAGCCCAGACTTTAATACGTGCTATACGTAATAGACGTTCTGTTTCAATTGGTAAATCTCCAAAACGATCATGTAATTCGTCGATAATTTCAGCGTAATCTTCCTCTTCATCCATTCCCTTAATGCGCTTATACATTTGAATTTTTTGATAGCCATCTGTTATATAAGCATCTGGGATATAGGCATCATACGGAAGTAAGATTTCTATATCTTTTTCCTCTTCTTTTTTCACACCTGTTTGGCGTTCAGCAATAGCCTCTTCTAGCATTTGAGAATATAAATCGAAACCTACAGAATCAATAAAGCCATGTTGTTGAGAGCCTAGTAAGTTTCCTGCTCCACGAATAGATAAATCCCGCATCGCAATTTTAAAACCAGATCCAAGCTCTGTGAATTCTTTTACGGCTTGTAATCTTTGTTCTGCAACCTCAGTTAGCACTTTATCTCGTTGATACATGAAATAAGCATACGCAACACGATTGGACCGTCCAACACGTCCACGCAATTGATAAAGTTGTGATAGTCCCATACGATCTGCATTATTCACAATCAACGTATTCACATTTGGAATATCAATGCCTGTTTCAATAATAGTAGTTGTGACTAAAACGTCATACTCTCCATCCAAAAATCGTAGAATAACAGATTCTAATTCAGACTCTGACAGTCGACCATGTGCAAAACCAATTCGTGCATCTGGCACAAGCATTTGAATTTCATCAACTTTACGAGCCATATCATCAACACGATTGTGTAAATAGAAGATTTGCCCACCTCGTGACATTTCACGTTCAATCGCTTCACGTACTAATGCTCCATTATGTTCCATGACATACGTTTGTACTGGGAAACGGTTTGCAGGTGGTGTCTCGATAACGGATAAGTCTCGTACGCCGACCATCGACATATGCAATGTACGTGGAATAGGTGTAGCTGTTAATGTTAATACATCGACATTCGTCTTTAACTGTTTAATCTTTTCCTTATGTGTTACACCGAAGCGTTGTTCTTCATCGACCACGAGTAGTCCAAGATTTTTATATACAACGTCTTTTGATAATAGGCGATGTGTGCCGACAACAATATCGACTGTGCCATCCTTTAACCCCTTCAATGTCTCATTTTGTTGTTTACGAGTGCGGAAACGGCTTAATAAGCCAATTGTAACCGCTTGATCTTGAAATCTCTCTTGGAGTGTTTCGAAATGTTGCTGAGCCAAGATAGTTGTTGGTACTAAAAAAGCTACTTGTTTACCATCCATAATGGCTTTAAATGCTGCTCGAATGGCTACTTCTGTTTTTCCATAACCCACATCACCACAAACAAGGCGATCCATCGGGCGCTCTTTTTCCATATCAATCTTTACTTCTTGAATTGTCCGTAATTGGTCTTCTGTTTCTTCATATGCGAAAGCCTCCTCAAAAGCACGTTGTTCGTCCCCATCAGGAGAAAAGGCAAAACCTTTTTCTGCTTCACGCTTTGCATATAATTTTATAAGATCATCTGCAATATCTTGAACTGCTGATGATACCTTACTTTTGGCCTTTTTCCACTCTGTTCCACCAAGTTTATGAAGCTTTGGTTCCTTATCTTCTGAACCGACATACTTTTGGATTAAATCAATTTGGTCAACAGGGACAAATAGTTTATCATCTGCACGATATCGGATGTGTAAATAATCTTTATGTTTACCATTGACTTCAAGCGTTTCAATACCTATATACTTTCCTATACCGTGGTGAACATGCACAACATAATCGCCAGGTTTTATTTCTGTGTAACTTTTAATCCGTTCTGCATTGGTCATTTTTTGAGGACGGCTTTTTTTCTTTGGTTTTTGCTTGAAGAGTTCTTCCTCAGTAACAATTGCTAAACGTTGTAAAGGTAACTCAAAACCTGCAGTTAATTTACCAGTAATTGCGAAAATACCTTCTGCTTTTGGTTCGCCAATTTGTATATGAATATCGTAATCTTCTAAAGTTGTTTGAATCGTTGTGAGTCGCTCTTCATCTTCTGTTACAAAAAGAACAGTGAATTTTCCTAATTGCCAACGTTCTACTTCATTTTTGAGTAATGGCATTTGTCCATGGAAATGTTGCATAGGTTTACAAGAAAAACTTGTCGTCTTCTTAAAACGAATACCTGCAAATGTTCTTGCAAATAGCGCAAAATAAATAGATGGAAGATGAATCATCGCTATGATCTCTTTTAATGAAAAAGAAGGTTTTGCTGCATGTACCATTTTGCCTTCTTCAAGTAGAGATAAAAACCATTCTTTTTCTTCCTTTTCCCAAGCTTCCATCACTTCTTGAATTCGCCCAAGCTCGTCATAAACAACAAGTCCATCTTGAGCAAAGTAATCTCCCAAGAATGCTGGTCGATCGTATAGTAATGAACCGTAGCGATTCGTAAACTCTGGTAACTCACCTTGTTTAAGTAACTCTATATCAGCTTGAACATGTTGATATAGTTGTTCCTGAATTTCCTTCTTTTTCACCTTTTTTAAACTATCAGCTAAAGCACCTTCTAGTTTTTGTGCTAATTTTAGACGTTGATCTTTCGTTAACACAAATTCAGATGCCGGTAAAATATGAAGCTTATCTAATTTTCCAATCGAGCGCTGATCATCAGCTGAAAATGTACGAATAGAATCTACTTCTGTATCAAATAATTCAATACGTATAGGATTCTCAACATACGGAGGATAAATATCCAAAATACCGCCGCGTAAAGCAAACTCACCAGGTGTTGTGACCATTTGACTTCTGGTATAACCCATTATTACCAATTTTTGAAGCCATTCTTCTACATTGATTTCTTCACCGATAGCAACATTGAGATGTAATGTTAGCCATTCCTCTTTTGGTGCCATCATTTTGCGCATACCAGCAATAGGGATAATGTATATCCCTTTTTGTTGGTGTAACATATGGTCTAATGTCTCGATACGTTGCGCTCTTAGCTCTGGGCTTGCAATTGACATATCCGCAGCGATGAACTCATCTGCTGGATAATAGTGAACATAATCTTCACCAACAAGTTTCACTAAATCATCAAACATCTTCTGCGCTTGCAGTAAATTGGGTGAAATTATGTAAATAGGTTTATTTATATAAGCATAAACAGCGTCTAAAAAGGCTGGTCTAGCACTTCCAGAAAGACCAGTAATTAATTGTTCTTCTTGACCACTTTTTATATCTTCTAACAATCTTTTTACATGTGTATCTTGAGATAATAATTGACGTAATATTTCCATAATGGCCTCCCTTCGTTAGCAAATAAATGCTATAGATCATTCAATGTACAGAAAAAGGCCTTGGACGCATAATGCGCCAAAGCAATTTACTGTAACCAATTTTTTAATGCATAATAATTTGGGAATTTCTTCAGCGAGTCTTCGCAATGTTCGCAAATACTATCTACCGTTGTATCACCATTTTGATCATGACGGATAAATTCTTTAGCATCTTGTTCATTTAGTTGATGAAGTTTACGAATACTATCTTCAGAATCAAATGGCAATACGCCTATTTCCGTGTTGCAATGACGACATCTGTAACGAATAGCCATAAGCATGCCTCCCTTTATAAAAAGTATAGACAGCTTTGACCTCTTTTATGCTTCAGAAATTAGTTGAAACGATTCATTACTTCTGCAAATGGTTTCTCTAACCAATATTCACAAGCATCCGCAGCACTCGCAAATGATTCTTGCATTAAAGGCTGGTCTTCTTTTGAAAATCTAGAAAGTACATAATCAGGTACTTTCATACCAGCTGGTGGACGACTAATACCGACACGAATACGGTTAAAGTTTTGTGTGCCAATATGTTGAATCAATGATTTAATGCCATTATGACCACCTGCACTACCTTTTTGGCGAAGACGTAATTTACCTTTTTCTAAATCCAAATCATCATAAATAACAACGATATCCTCTACATCGATATCATAGTAATCCATCATTGGGCGAACTGCTTCACCGGATAGATTCATATATGTAAGAGGTTTCATCAACATTACTTTACCTTCGGGACGGTGAGTCATTCCATAGATAGCATTAAATTTTTGTTGATTTAATGTAATGCCCCATTTTTCAGCTAAGCAATCAATTGTATCAAATCCCACATTGTGGTGTGTATGTTCATATTCTCTTCCTGGGTTTCCTAGACCAATAATTAGTTTCATATTTGGCATCTTCCTTTTCTAACTAATCCCTGTTATTTTAACATATGCTTTGGAAATTAGAAAAAATAGCGCCCCTAGCAAGATAGAATAAAAAACTTACGCCTCTATAAAGAAACGTAAGGTCCTATACGATTTTTTATAGGATAACATCAATTGATTATACTGCCTTATCTGCATCTGCTACGCTACTACCTACGATTGGCGCTTCTAGCTCTATTTCTATCACTGGAACAGAGATTGTCACTAATGTAATACTATCACTTGCTGCAATTTTATAATTAACCTGATCTCGGATATCACCAATTGTTAATGTGTTACCAATTGCTAAATTAGAAACATCTACTTCAATACTTTCTGGAATATCAGAAGGTCTTGTACTTAACTTTAGCATGCGATTTGGCTGCTGTAAAATACCTCCATCTATTACACCTAAAGCTTGCCCCTTTACAATGACAGGAACTTCAACTGTGATTAACGCTGACATATTAACCTCTAAAAAGTCTAAGTGCACGAGCTTGTCTTTTAAAGAGTCTCTTTGTATATCTTTGATTACTGCTTTAATTTCCTTACCTTCAATATCTAGAGTAACAATAGCGTTTTTTCCATCCTTACGTAACTTCTTTTCAAACTCTCTTACATTAATTGCGATAGGTGTTGACTCAATCTGATAGCCGTATACTACGGCTGGTGCAAAACCATTCTTTCTTAAGGCTGATATTACAGACCGTTTTCCTACCTCACGTTTTTTTGCATGAACTACAGTAATCATAAATTTTTTGTCTCCTTCCAAAAATAAAATAACCACATTACACAATGTGTCCATTTATCTTAAGAATGAAACATTTTAATAACTTTAGATTTATCTAATTACACGAGCAGCTTCGACTTTTAAATAAAAAAGCTCCACATCCTAAATAGATGTGGAGCTAAACTATCATTAAAAATTAATCAAATAATTTACTTACAGATTTGTTTTCGTAAATACGAACAATTGCATCCGCAAGTAATGTAGCAACTGATAATTCTTTTATTTTTGGTGATTTCTTTTCTTCTGGTAATTGAATTGAGTTTGTAACAACTAATTCTTTTATTACAGAGTTTTCAATACGTTCAATTGCTGGGCCTGATAATACAGGATGTGTGCAGCAAGCATAAACTTCTTTTGCTCCACTTTTTACAAGAGCTTCAGCACCAATTGTGATTGTGCCTGCTGTATCAATGATATCATCGATTAAGATACAAACTTTTCCATCAACATTCCCTACGATATTCATAACTTCTGCCACATTTGGTTTTGGACGGCGTTTATCGATAATAGCGATTGGTGTTTTTAAACGTTCCGCCATTTTACGAGCACGTGTTACGCCACCATGGTCAGGAGATACAACTACAACATCTTCAGGGTTAAAGCCTTTTTGTTTGAAGTAATCAGATAACAATGGCACACCCATTAGGTGATCAATTAGAATATCGAAGAAGCCTTGGATTTGTGGTGCATGTAAGTCAAGAACAACTACGCGAGTTGCACCAGCAGTTTCTAATAAGTTTGCCACTAATTTTGCCGTAATTGGTTCACGTGAGCGTGCTTTACGGTCTTGACGAGCATAGCCATAATAAGGCATTACTACGTTTACTGTACGTGCTGAGGCACGTTTTACAGCATCAACCATAATAAGTAGTTCCATTAAATTTTCATTTACTGGAGCTGATGTTGACTGAACGATAAATACGTCACAACCACGAATACTTTCCTCAATACTGATTTGAATTTCTCCATCACTGAAGTGTTTTACAGAACTTTTCCCTAATTCTACACCTACTTCTTTAGCAATTGCTGCTGCAAGTGGTTCGTTTGAATTTAGTGAAAAGATTTTTAAATTTGAGTTAGCATATTGATACGGCATGATGGCCTCCTGTTAATTTTTAATTATTTTAAATTTAATTTGTTAACATAGTTTTCTTTGTTTTCTTGTCGAGAACGTCCGATAGCGAGTGCATTGTCTGGAACATCATTTGTAACAGTTGAGCCAGCAGCGACAAATGATTTTTTGCCAACTGTGACAGGAGCTATTAAATTAGCGTTACATCCAACAAATGCATGATCTTCAATTACTGTTTGGTATTTATTTTTACCATCATAGTTTACAGTAATTGTGCCACAACCAATATTGACGTTAGTACCTACTGTCGCATCTCCTAAATAAGTTAGATGTGAGGCTTTACTACCTTCGCCAAGTGTCGTTTTTTTCAATTCTACAAAATTACCAACTTTCGCATGATTACCAACATTAGATGCTGGACGTATATGCGCAAATGGGCCAATAGCAACATCATCTCCAATTTGGCTATCTTCGACTACAGAGGAATGCACTGAAGTACGATTACCAATCTGGCTATTCTGAATATGACTATTAGGTCCTATTAAACAATCTTCACCGATGACAGAAGCGCCTTCAATCATCACACCTGGTTGAATAACTGTATCACGACCAATCTGTGTTTCAACGCTGATATATGTGTTTTCAGGGTTAATAATTGTAACCCCATTACGCATATGACTTTCGTTAATACGGTTACGCATGATGTTTTCTGCTTGAGATAAAGCAATTCGATCGTTTACACCAAGTGTTTCGGAAAAGTTTTCTGTAACATATGCTGCTACAACTTCACCTTGTTTTTGCAAAATTTCAATCACATCTGGTAAATAATATTCACCTTGTGCATTATCATTGTTGACTAGTTTCAACGCAGCAAATAATGCCTTGTTATTAAAGCAGTATGTGCCTGTGTTGATTTCGGTTACTTTTTGTTGTTCAGGTGTTGCGTCTTTTTGTTCGACGATTTGAGATACCTGACCATCATCCCCACGTAAAATACGACCGTAACCTGTAGGGTCTTCGGCTATTGCCGTTAAAATCGTTGCTTTTGCCTGATTTGCCTCGTGATATTCGTATAGCGCTTTCATTGTTTCGGGACGAATCAATGGTGTGTCGCCACAGATCACAATTGTAGTGCCTTCTAAATCACCAAGAAGTGGCTCTGCTTGTTGAACTGCATGAGCTGTACCTAATTGTTCAGCTTGCAACACATATTCACTTTTATCTTTCAATTGCTCTTGAACCTTTTCAGCACCGTGACCAACAACAGTCACAATACGTTCTGTATTCAATTCTTGAATATGGTCTACTACATGTTCAACCATTGGCTTGCCACAAACCGGATGAAGAACTTTATATAATTTGGACTTCATACGTGTGCCTTGGCCGGCAGCCAAAATTACGGCATAAATATTCGTCATTTCGCAAGTCCTCCATTTAAGCAGATTTTCTCTTTAGACTATAAAGCAAATTTAATTAATTTTCAAGACTTTGTAGCTTGACAAAACAATGACAAAACATTTATTATATAATTTCTTTTCTTTTTTATTAATAAAATTGAAATTTCCTCCTTTTAAGTAATAATTATCAATGTCATTCAACTCTTTTATTTTCTCCATTAACTCTATTTTTCTATACACTCCACTTGTTTTAATTTATGCTATGTTTTTTTAAAAAAATTCCTAGCAAAAGAGTTCACTCTATCTCCTTTAGTGAAATTTCATATATTTTGATTGCTTTCTGAATCAATTTCATAAATCCATTTTCGATTTTTAAATACGAACATTTCAACACATTAACTTTTCCATATTCAGATTTGGATTTTCCGTTACAGACGGCGCTTTCCACAGGCTTAGCTTCAATCTCTTCGACACTACGTTTAGGGTACTGAAAAGTGTTTAAATGCAAATTAATAGTATTAATCTGCTTCTGCATGATGTGGAATTAGCTTCGCTTTCCGCGGGCGAGCGTTGAGCCTCCTCGGAAGCTAAAAACATCGTGCTCCTGCATCGCTTCGCTAGCTTCGTCGCAGAAGTCTTCGCTAATTCCACATCAACAAATATAGCTATACAAGATTTTTATTATAAATTTTCATCTATTTTTACTTTTTCACTGCCTCCACTCCGTTCCTGCGGGGCTTTCAGCTCAAGCTTTTCCGTAGAACTATGAATGAACTTCACTGAATTAACATCGCACGAAGAAAATGCGAATGCATTTTTGAGGAGTCGCCATCTTCCGCTTCATAGACAATGTTCTAATAGATATGGCATATAACAATGGCCCATTTAATGTTCGTGTTTTTTATGAAATCTTTGAATTATGCAATTGCCTCATATTGATAAATAATGCAAAATTCATTAAAATATACGAACATTTAATGATATCCAATTTTGTTCATTGCAACGCTTTCGACGGCGAGTCCTCGAAAATGCATTCGCATTTCCTTCGTGCGATGTTAATTCAGTGAGGTTCATTCATAGTCCTACGGGAAAAGCCTGAGCTGAAAGCCCCGCAGGAACTTAGAAAAGGCACTGGAAAAGTAAAAAAATAGATGAAATATTGTTATAAAAATCTTGTATTTCTATATTTGTTGATGTGGAATTAGCGAAG
>DATMJF010000574.1:0-14345 GCA_035554455.1 Rummeliibacillus sp. | reverse complement strand
TTTTTCATAGATTTGTTTGGATTCATTGGTACCTCCACCAGGTGAATTTACTTTTAAAAGTACCCCTTTTACTTGGTGGTCATCTAATATATCATCTAATTGTTTAATAAAAAATTGATGATTATATGTTTCACTACTAAATAAAGATGTTGAATCTCCTGTGTCTTGGATTGTGCCGTTAACAGTTAATACAGCGATTTTCTTTGCAGGATTTCCAGTTCCGATCACAGTTTTATCGTATGTACTGCTCACATTAATCGCAGAATCAAAACTCCTCTTAAAATCTATTTTGGCAATTGACCATGCTATACTCGCAATGGTAGACACAACAAATAACAGTGCCGCAATTCCTAATGCAATCCATCGTTTTGATGTCATTGTTTATCCTCCTTTTGTCCTTCTATTACATATACGATTCGAAACTTTAAATGTTTCATGCTTTTTGATGAATTCTATGTGATTTTCTTACTTCTGCAATTGTAGAAATAGAAAAAACAACTAAAGCAAGCCATATGAATGAGAACGATACTAATTCAGTTCCACCAAATGATTCATGGTAAACAATAACACCTAAAAGAAGAGTCATTGTTGGGGAAATATATTGAATAAAACCAACTAAATACAATGGAATATTTTGAGCACCAGTTGCAAATAAAATAAGTGGTATTGCTGTTACAATACCTGTGCCAATTAAAAACAAATTAGTTTTCATATCGACATGTAAAAACGACATATTTCCCTGGAAATAAAGATATACAAAATAGATTAAAGCGACTGGAAAAATAAACATTGTTTCGATTACTAAACCTCGAGTTGCATCTAACACAATCTGTTTCTTCAATAAACCATAAATACCAAAGCTTAATGCTAAACCAATTGCAACCCATGGTATCTGTCCATATGAAACAAATAGAATAGTCACACCAATTGCAGCAAGAAAAAATGCAGAAATTTGTGATTTAGATAATCTTTCTTTTAAGAAAATAATTCCTAAAAGAACAGAAATAATCGGATTCATATAATATCCTAGACTTGTTTGGACGATATGATCATGATTCACTGCCCATATGTAAATAAACCAGTTTAATGAAACTAAATACGCGGCAAAGAATAATGACCAAAATGATTTTTTGTGCTGCCATAATTCTTTGAAATCTGATATTAATGTTTTCCCCTGTTTTAATAGCAATACAAAAATCAATGTTAAAATAAATGACCAAATTACACGACTGGCCAATATCTCTTCACTCGAAACATGCTGAATCACTTTCCAATAGAGTGGAAAGAGTCCCCATAACAAATATGCTCCTACTGATGCAAAAATTCCCTTTTTTTCATTTTGCAAAGTATTCACCTCTTTTTCTTTTGTAACCATTCCTACTATTATAATTTTTTAACAAAAGAAAGTAAATGTCACTATAAAAGAAAAGGCCGCCATTTGATGGCAGCCCAATCGTAAATTCCGGTTAAATATGTTGTTTATTTTTTTCAAGCTCTCTTAATTCAATTCTGCGAATTTTGCCTGAAGATGTTTTTGGTAATTCCTTCACAAACTCGATAGCTCGTGGATATTTATAAGGAGCTGTTAGCTTCTTAACATGATCTTGTAATTTCTTTACTAATTCTTCCGATGCTTTTGAAGCATCTTTTAAAACAATGAATGCCTTTACGATATTACCACGAACTTCATGAGGGCTTGCAATAACTGCACATTCCTGAACTTCAGGATGTTTTACAAGCGCATCTTCTACTTCAAATGGTCCAATTGTATAGCCAGAGCTAATAATGATATCATCATTTCTACCTTCAAAGAAGAAATAACCATCCTCATCTTTTTTTGCACGATCTCCCGTTACATAATAATCTCCACGGAATTGTCTTGCAGTGCGTTCAGGATCATTTAAATATTCTTTAAATAATGCTGGTGTAGAACGATGAACAGCAATATCTCCAACTACTCCTTCTGGACATGGTTGTCCATCTTCATCAATTACGTCAACGACATTACCTGGTGTAGGTTTTCCCATTGCACCTGGTTTTGTTGGTACACCCTTTAAATTACCAATAAGTAGTGTATTTTCTGTTTGACCATAACCGTCTCTAACATCAAGATTAAATGCACGTTTGAAAATGTTAATTACTTCTTGGTTTAACGGTTCACCAGCTGACACAGCACTATGCAAAGCTGATAAGTCATAATTTGCTAAGTGATCAACTTTTGCCATAACTCGATATTCAGTTGGTGTACAGCATAATACTTGAATTTTGTATTTTTCAAGTAGTGATAAATATTTATCTGCATGGAATCTGCCATTAAAGACAAATCCAGTTGCTCCGCTCCCTAGAACTGATAGGAAAGGGCTCCAAATCCATTTTTGCCAACCTGGGCTTGCTGTGGCCCAAACGACATCTCCTTCACGGATTCCAAGCCAATGAGCTGCTGCAGTTTTTAAGTGGGCGTATGCCCAACCATGTGTATGAACAACGCCTTTTGGATTTCCTGTGGTACCACTAGTATAAGATAAGAACGCCATGTCTTCACTTTTTGTTTTAGTATTTTCAAATTCTTCTGACTCTTTTTCTGCTTCTTGAATCATTGGAATCCAAGGTGTATGTGCTTGTCCAATTACGTATTGTTGCACATCCTTTAAATGCTGCACTTGATCAAATTGGTCAATAAATGGCTCGTATGCAATAACGGCTTTGGCATTACTATGCACTAAACGATAGTCAATTTCCTTTGCTCTTAACATTTCAGAACTTGGAATTACAACTAAACCTGCTTTTAATGCCGCAACATATGTAATATAGGCATCGATTAAGCGTGGCACCATTATTAGTACCACATCCCCTTTTTGTAAACCATGATTTACGAAAACATTTGCCACTTGATTAGCTCTTCTTATTAAACCGTCATATGTTATGTTCTCTTTGCTGCCAAGATCATTTTCAAAAAGAATAGCTAGTTTTTCTGGATTTTCTGCAAATCTTTCAATTTCTTCTACTAAATTGTAATTTTCAGGTGCAATTAAATCCTCTCGTTTCATAAAAAATCCCCCTTGAATAACGAATTGGAATAGCAGATTAATTATATCGAATGTTTTTCTAGATTACAACCAAATGCCAATATCAATTCTTAGCATCTGGTACTAAGACTAAATTTCATTTTAATTTAGTCTTAGTCTTTGCTTAACAATACTATTGATATTTATCAGTTTCGCTACAGGTAGACGCTTTCCGTGGGCGAACCGACGAGCCTTTTTGTACTAAAACCCTTTGCTCCTGCGGTTACTCGTCGCAGTTAAAAGATTGCTCCTGCGATTACTCGTCGCAGTTAAAGATTGCTCCTACATCGCTACGCTAGCTTCGTCGCAGAAAATTCTTTTTGAAGGGCAAAAAAAATTCTCTCTCACTACGGGTTCTCGTATAGCTGCTTTCCAGCAGGAGTTGCCGCCTTTCATAACAGCCCCTTAATAAATAAAATATAGTAAGTAGTGAATTTCCCCCTTCCGTTTCTCTTCTGCTCTTAATAAAAAACCGAGGAAGAATTTTATTCTTCCCCGGCTTTCCTGTATAGCGTTTAGTTTTTTATATATTCAGTTATTTTCCTTTATACCCGCTCATTTGTTGTTGGGCCATTGCAACTAAACGCTTTGTAATTTCTCCGCCAACGGATCCGTTAGCACGCGCTGATGCATCTGCACCTAGGCTCACACCAAATTCTTGTGCAATTTCGTACTTCATTTGGTCTACTGCTTGTTTAGCGCCTCGTACTTCAAGTTGGTTTGAACTTCCTGTGTTGTTTGCCATGTGTATCACCTCCTTTGTACATATAGAATGTGCCGTAGAGAAAAAATCATACACTCAAGTTTAAAATAAATTATTTATGGAGATAAATAGTTGTTAACCAAAAAGATGCGCTTACAAAGTTCAATATAATTGAAAAACCGAGGAAGAATTCATTTTGAATTTTCCCTCGGTTTTTTTTACTAATTATGAGTATACTAAATACTCAAGATTTGTTATTTTGAATAACCATTCAGCTGTTGTTCAGCCATTGCAACTAAGCGCTTAGTGATTTCTCCGCCAACGGATCCGTTAGCACGCGCTGATGCATCTGCGCCTAGCTGTACACCAAATTCTTGTGCGATTTCGTACTTCATTTGGTCAATTGCTTGTTGTGCACCGCGAACTTCTAATTGATTAGAACTTCCTGAGTTGTTGTTTGCCATGTGAATCACCTCCTTGTGCATATAGAATGTGCGGGAGGAAAAAAAACATACAATAATAATTACAGGAAATTTATTCTTCTATTAGAGTAAATCTAGAAATTCATCTGTTTTCTTTTTCGGGAATGAATGAATTTCACGGTTTTTAACCGCTCTTTCAATCATTTCATCAAAATCAGTGAAACTTTCGTAATAATTCATTTTTTCAACACGTGGTTTTGTTTTTGGATTTGCTGGTGTGAAAACTGTACAGCAATCTTCAAACGGACGAATTGAAATATCATAAGTACCAATTTTTTGAGCTACTTCAATAATTTCTAATTTATCAAAAGTAATTAACGGACGCAAAATAGGTGTAGTTGTTACATCATTAATCGCAGCTAGGCTTTCTAATGTTTGGCTAGCAACTTGTCCTAAATTTTCACCTGTGACAATTGCTAATGCATCTATTTCTTTACGGACAACATCTGCTACTTTCATCATCATCCGTCGCGTTGAAGTCATTGTTACGTTTTCCGGAACACTACTTTGAATTTTTTGTTGGATTTCAGTAAAAGGTATAACATGTAGTCGAATATTGCCACCGAATCGGCTAATTTTTTCGCAAAGTTCCTTTACTTTACCTAATGATTGATCACTTGTAAATGGTGGGCTAAAGAAATGGATTGCTTCTACTCTTACGCCACGTTTCATCATATAATAAGCTGCTACTGGACTATCGATCCCACCAGATAGAAGTAATAATGCTTTACCGTTTGAACCGATTGGTAAACCTCCTGCACCCGCAATAACGTCAACCATCATGTAAACAGCTTTTTCACGAACTTCTACACGCAACTCAATATCAGGTTGCTTCATTTGAACTGTCATTCCTGGAAGTGAGCCCAATACATGACTGCCTAGAGTTTGTTGAAGTTCATATGTGTCCATAGGAAATTTTTTGAAGGATCTTTTTGCATTTACTTTAAATGTTTTCCCTTGATAGTCCATGCCTTTTACAATTTCAACAGCTAATTCTTTCATTGCTTCAATTGTAGGCTCGCATTGTGCCACTGGGCTAAATGAATGAATACCGAAAATATGTGGTAAACGTTCGATTAGTTCTTCCATTTCAGTATCTACATCACTACTTAAATACATGCGGTCACGTTCTGAACGAATGCGAAGGTTTGGAATATCTGCAAATGTATAACGTAAATTTTCTTTTAATCGATTGATAAATAATTTACGATTACGTCCTTTTGTTGTAATTTCTCCATAGCGAATTAAAATTTCATGCCATTTCATGTTGTTACATCTCCTTTACTTGATGCATCACTTTGCTAAAAGCTGTTTTAAAGGATGCAATGTCGGCTTCACAAATACCTTCACCTAGACTCATACGAATAACACCTTTTTCATAAGATGGATCAACCTTTATTGCATGTACTACATGACTAACTGTATGATCTTTTGATGAGCATGCACTTGAAGTCGAAATAATAATTCCTTCGTGTTGCATAGCATTTACTAGTATTTCCCCTTTTAAGCCTTGAACGGCACAACTAACAATATGTGGTGCACCTTGACTACTTGAAAGTACATGTACATAAGGGAATTGTTTAAAGTATTCGTGTAAGTCATCACGCCATTTACTAAATTGCACCGCTTTTTGAGGTTGCTTTTCAATTGCTAATCGCGCTGCTTTCGCAAGTGCAACATCTTGTGGTACTGCAACAGTTCCACTTCGAAATCCCATTTCTTGTCCGCCGCCATGGATAATTGGATTTATATTCACTTGTTTACGTAGAGCTAAAAGTCCAGAACCTTTTAATGCATTAATTTTATGTCCTGAAATCGTAATCGCATCTGGTCCATTCTCTTCATTAAATTGCACAGGAATCTTACCAAAGCTTTGTACAGCATCCATATGATAAAATGCACGGCTGTATTGATGCACAATTTGTGCAATTTCTGTTATAGGTTGAACAGCTCCCATTTCATTATTCACATGCATAACGCTAACGACAACTGTATCTTTCGTAAGTTTTTTCTTTAAGTCTTCTATTAAAATAACGCCGTGTTCATCTACATCGACAATATCAACGGTAAATCCTTCTTTTTCTAAAGCTTTGGCACTTTCTAGTACTGATGCATGTTCAATTGCTGAAACAAGAATCTTCGTACCTCGATGTTTGTTTGCTCTTGCTAATCCTTTAATAGCAAAATTATTTGATTCAGAACCACCAGATGTAAAGATAATTTGCTCTGGAGATGTTTTTATAATATCGGCAATTTGTTCTCTTGCTCGAGTTAATAATGCATTTGCTTCGACACCCATTTGATGGAGTGATGCTGGATTTGCATAATAGCGTTCGCTTGCTTGGATAAATGTTTGCAAAACAGCTGGGTCCGGTTTAGTTGTTGCACTATGATCTAAGTAAATCATTGTTTCTCCTTCCTTCCAAAAGAAAACCACCAGCACAGTACCGTGCGGTGGCTTAATGCTTTTCTTATTATGAACGTCAAACCTCGTTTTTGGCAAGTACCTGAATTTTTTTCATGGCACCTGGTTCGACTGCTTCAACAGCTGTTGCGGCATATTCAAGCGCTTTTGTATAACGCATTTCCCGGAATGCATCTTCTGCTTCTAAAAGGCGTTGATGCATTGCAGAATTTGAATTTCTATAACGGTTACCATATTGAATAATACGTTCAATTAGTTGAACATTTTCAAGCATTTCAATCGCTGTATTATGTACATCTTCTATGCACTTTTCTGCAATTTCAAGATTTTTGTAAACCGTCTCCATATTAAGTGGTATTTCTTGAAGATTATTGACAACGACGAATATTCTTTCTGCAGCTTCTTCCAATCGTGCATCCATTTCTTCAGGTATACCAGGTAAATTGGCTTTATGTAGCATTCGTTCAGTTTCATGAAGTAATCTTTTCAAATTATCCAATGTTGCTCTCGCTTTATTTTCATCTATTCGTAAGTTTTCCATGCGATCTGCAAATTGTTCTTGTTCTTCAAACAATTGTTCAATGGATACTTTTAGTTCTTTTAAAGCTTCTTCCATACTAGAGTAAGCAGATTTCTCTTCTTGTACTTCAACTGCTAATAATTCATATCTTTGGCGTAAAGATAGTAGTTGTTGCTTACAATTTGCTGGCACTTCAGCTTCTTTTTCTGAAAGATGATAGCTTTTTTGCACAGCATTTGCTTCTTTGGCAGTTTTTTCAGTTGCTTCGATTGCTGATTCAAGTTGTTCACCAATTTCAACAAAATAATCATCAACGAATTTCTTGCCAATTACTTCTTTTTCTAGTGCATCGTAGAATGATTCAATTTCATCTTTGATTTCGTTTACACGATGTTGCACTAAAGAAATATCCAATTCAGCTATTTTTTGTTTAAATTCAGCTAAATTTTCTTCTATTTGATTTAGCTTTTCTAAAATTTCAAGATGCACTAGGAAATACGATTGGTCTTCCATTTCACGATGCCCATTTCGAATTTCATGAATATCAGAAGGGATTTTATGTTGAATTTCGGTCAATAACGTCGGGATTTCATTGATTAGCTTAAAAATCGTTTGACCTTCATCATTTAAATTCACTACGATTTCTCTTGCTTTTAAATAATTTCCGGACTCTGTCAACTGATCATATTCCTCGAATTGCGGGTTAAATGTTTCCAATCGTTTTTCTAATGGTTCTGCTGCAGGTCCATAAGAATATTGGTGTGCCAACAACGTTTTACGAGCCGAACGATATTGTTCTTTCAGTTGTTCAATTTCAATTCGATTCTTCTCTTCACTGCCGATCAGTTCATCTAATTCTTTTAAAATTTTTACCATTTCTTGATCGTACTCTGTAATTAGAGATTCAATTTCTCTTTCAATCTCTGTAGCTTTACCAAAATGAAATTTATCTACTTGTTCTTCTGCATCAAATAAAAGGACGTCGATTTTTGGCATTTCCATGTCCATTAACTCTGTCCATTTATTTCGCCAACGTTCGAACATTTCTTCAGTTTGTCCATTCATATTCAAAGCCTTTACTTTCATCAATTCTTCTAGTACTGGCTTATTTTGAATTTGTAGTTTCTTTTGGTCAAGTCTTTGAATTTCATTTTTATGTTTTTTACGAAAAACAAAGACAATTGCTATAATTACACATAGTACGATGATGGTAGGAATGATATACTTCATCGTAAGCCCCCTGTCCCAAAATCAGTTTTTCAGCTTCTAATTAAACTTAATAGTACCATGTTTTAGGGTATTTTGTTTACCTTTTAAGAGGATTTCTCTTAAAAATATCTACTATTCAATCAAATTATAATAATTGGAGGGATTTTATTGAAACGCGATGCCCATATTCATACCCCATACTGTCCACATGGCACTAAAGACTCTTTAGAAAATTATATCAAAAAAGCTATAAAATGTGGATTCAAAGATATAACTTTCACTGAACATGCACCATTACCTACCAATTTTGTCGATTCAACTCCTGAAAAAGATAGTGGCATGGATCCTCACCTTTTAGTAGCTTATTTAGATGAACTCAATACATTAAAGGAACAATATAAAAATGAGATACAAATTCGTATAGGGTTCGAAGTCGATTATATTGTTGGATATGAAGTTGAAACTACTAGCTTTTTAAATCTTGTAGGTCCACAAATTGATGATGCTATTTTATCTGTTCATTTCTTAAAATATGACGATGCATACACATGCATAGACTATTCCAGTGAAACATTTTTGACCTTCTCAAAAAAAATGGGCTCTGTTCAAGCTGTTTATGATTTATATTATGATACATTGAAAAAATCAATTTTAGCTAACCTTGGTCAGTATAAACCAAAACGAATCGGGCATCCAACGCTTGTACATAAATTTCAACTTGCTCATGGTGAGCAAATTGATGATGATGCCAACATTAAAGAAATACTTCAGCTTATGGCAGATCACCATAATGAACTCGATGTTAATAGTGCGGGCTATGCAAAAAAGTATTGCAAAGAATCTTATCCACCCATACCATATATTGAACATGCAAAATCGTTAAATATTCCATTAGTTTTCGGTTCTGATGCCCATCAAGTTGCAGATTTACATCAGTATTATGATAAAATATTTCCTATTGATTAAAACACGGAGGTTATACTATGTTTCAAAAAACGAATTATAACGGCGATTTAGCTGCACGATACAATTTATTAGCAAAACAATTAGATGCTTTACTTGAAGGAGAAATGGATACGGTTTCGAATCTAAGTAATGCTTCTGCATTACTCAATCAATTTCTTGAAAATATCAATTGGTGTGGATTTTATTTATTGAAGAATAACGAATTATTATTAGGACCATTTCAAGGATTGCCTGCATGTGTACATATCCCTATTGGAAAAGGTGTATGTGGAACTGCTGCAGAATCGAAGCAAACACTTGTAGTTGATGATGTCCATGCATTTCCAGGGCATATCGCTTGTGATAGTGCTTCTGAATCTGAAATTGTTGTACCAATTGTTGTAGATGATGCGCTATACGGTGTACTTGATATCGATAGTCCATATAAAGGTCGTTTTACTAAAGAAGATCAGATTGGCCTCGAACAATTTGTTGAAGTATTAACCAAACATATTCATCTTTAATATAAAACGGATGTATTCTAAGTGTTTAAAAAATTTAGAATACATCCATTTTTATTCATTAAGTAATGTTAACGGATACTGTTGATATTTTTATCTAGTGTGCCAGCACAATCACTTTTCCTTTTTACTATCAACAATCAAAATTAACATCATTAGTTTTTACATTTAAGCATTAAGTGGTTGATACAGGCAATAACGATTTTTTCCGTTGTTTTTTGCTTCATAGAGCGCAACATCTGCATTTTGAAATAATTCTTGATATGTTAAATCGGAATCCTTTTTCCAAATAGCAATACCGGAAGATATAGTTACAGAAGGATTCGTTGATTCAGGAATCATTTTAATAAGACTATTAACAATCTCAATAGTATCGCATAATTCTTTGTTTGGTAGGTAGATGGCCATTTCCTCTCCACCCCAACGTGCACATATTCCTTCATGTTGAATATTCTGTTGCAACCGTTCTGCAATCGTTTTTAAGATCAGGTCACCGGTTTGATGTCCGAAAGTATCGTTCACCTTTTTAAAATTATCAATATCACATAATACAAAGGCGCCAAATTCATCATCTTCCATTGATTTTTCAACATAGCGATCTAAATATTTACGTGCATACAACTTTGTTAAATGATCACGATCCACCATTTCTTGTAACTGTTCTCTTAGTAATATATTGGAAATAGCTAGTGACGAATGGCGAATAATAGATTGCATTAGCTTAAAACTATCGAAGGAGAAATAATACGGATCTTCATGTAAAATAGCACAATATCCTTGCACATTTTCTCTAATAACAATAGGAACTGCCATCATAGAATTATATTTTACTTTTTGATCAACTAAATTATCAAAATCTGCTACAAATAAAGGATCTACAGATTTCTCAAAATGATTTGCAATATAGTTATTGTATATTTTCGCTTCATCATCATAGAAAAATGAAGAGGTGCCTTTTTCATTTTGATACTCATTATTTTCAACTAACGCAAAACAAATTGCAGAAGGTGTAAATGATTTGTTCAATTGTTTGGTTAGAAAAGATAGTATTTCTTCTTTATTTAATTTCATATTCAGTCTCTGTGATGTTTCATTAATAAGCTGTAAATCAGACACTAAACGATGAGACTGATGATATAGTTTTGCATTTTCGAGCGCATTACCAGAAGTCTGAGCCAAATGTTGGATGAATTTCTTTTCCCTTGAGCTAAATAGATAATCAATTGGAGCAAAAATTTGGAGTACACCATAAATACCCTGTTTTCCTTTAATAGGCGCATTTAGTAGACGATGATCTATATCTGATGCTTGTTCAATCGTCATTTCACCTGATACAAATGATTCAATGGTCGAAGGACGTTCTAATAGGTAATCAAAAACATAAACATCTTCTATTTGTCTACGGTCTTGGTCATTCGATAAAATCAACTTCGATTGAAACTTAGGGAAAATCTTTTTAACACCATGAATCATTGCTTCTAGTATGTGGTTGACATCCATTGTAGAGTGAAATATCTCTGTCATTTCAAATAGTTCACGATTTAACTTTTTCTCATAAGTATTATTTTGGTTAGACTTTTTCATCCTAACCGTACCAGATATAAGTTTTTCTAATTCCGCCTTATAAGGCGTTTGTGCAAAAGCTTTCCATATCTGTGTTTCTTCTAGCACAAGAATCCCTAAAATTGTACTATTTTCATCTTGTAATACAATGACATCTCCGGCGTATTCAATATATTGTTTTAATTTTTCTACTATTAAATTTGGAGATTGATGTCTTTGTCCGAAATAAGGTGCGATAGATAAATACGGAATTCCATTAGATATGTAATAACCATCGCTGGACGTTGTTAGTGGATAAAGCATATCATGTTCAAAATTTAGAAATTCTACATTCTCTATTTCAAATTCTTGGAAGACTATCCTTTTGAATAGTTCCAAATACTCAATTTCAGAAAGTGGCTTTTCAGCACAATCTATCCACAAATCAATCAGTTGACACTTAATATTTTGCATTATTTGTAGACTTCGCAACGTTCCATCACCTTTTTCTTCGATACGATATGTATATATTTGTAACTATTTCTAGTATACACTAAATAAGTCTTTTACACTATTAACATTTCGTTTTTTTCGTTTAATTGGCACAAAACACATTATAAATTACTATAAATTATATTTCTATAACATATCCTATTAATAAAAAAGTAATTTAGCTTGACACTATCACTCCTAAGAGATAGAATGTAGCTTGTGTAAAATAAACGCAGCGGTTGTATGGTTTTGTTGTTTCATTTTGTTCCTCTACTATTAGTAGACGGGGTATAAGTAATTCGTCGGCTGCATGAACGAACATACATGAAAACAAAATGACTGCTAAGCTAAATACATCTGGTTTTTATTTTATGCCAAATAAAAAACCAATAGGAGGGACTCTAAATGTCTCGTTATACAGGTCCATCTTGGAAACTATCTCGTCGTTTAGGTATTTCTTTAAGCGGTACTGGTAAAGAAATCGAAAAACGTCCATATGCTCCAGGACAACACGGCCCAACTCAACGTAAAAAATTATCTGAGTACGGCTTACAATTACAAGAAAAACAAAAACTTCGTCATATGTTTGGTATGAACGAACGCCAATTCCACAACTTATTCGTTAAAGCTGGTAAAATGAATGGTGTTCATGGTGAAAACTTCATGATCCTTCTTGAAACTCGCTTAGACAACCTAGTTTACCGTCTTGGTTTAGCTCGCACTCGTCGTGCTGCTCGCCAATTAGTAAACCACGGTCATATCTTAGTTGATGGCAAACGTGTTGACATCCCTTCATACAGCGTAAAACCAGGTCAAGTGATTTCTCTTCGTGAAAAATCTCAAAACCTTGATGTTGTAGCTGAAGCTATCGAAGTTAACAACTTTGTACCAGAATATCTTTCATTAGATGCTGACAAAAAAGAAGGTACTTTTGTACGTCTTCCAGAACGCAGCGAATTATCTGCTGAAATCAACGAAGCATTCATCGTCGAATACTACTCTCGTTAGTCTTCGAGTATTTCAAAGGATATTTATCTTAAAGCCTTGTACCCGTTATCTCAACGGTTGCAGGGCTTTTGTGTTTTTATAGGCATTAATAATTCATTTAAATGATTCATTTTTTGGGGGTGAGTTTATATTTCAAAGAGAATAGGCACACAACTAGTCCTCATCCCTTAAATCTCATATGTTATTAATGATATTACCCTTATTACAAAGGAGGTCATTAAATGAACAACAGACAATGTGGTCATCCTCACGGCGGCGGAGGTTGCCATGGTATGATGCCATATAGCTTCCCACCACAAATGCACCCTGCACAATTCGATCCATCGCGAGTGTCTCCAACAAGACAATTCGTAAAAACAAACGTAATCAATACAGTTGTACCACATATTCATCCTTCTCACACAACTACAGTTAACAGACACATGATTAATCATCAGCATTATTTCCCACACACAGAATCTGTGGTAAATGAATATTGCGAAAACCATACAATGTGTGAAATGCCGCATAATCCTTGTTGCCCTCCAAAACATCATGGTATGTGTCATCATGGTATGCGCAGATAAGTGATACTCCTCTTTCTTTTGACTTCTTGAAATGTAATCATTACACTTTCTAGATCACCCCTACCCCCTTCATATAACGATCACGCCAGGCTACTACTGCCTGGCTTTTTATATGAACTTCTTTACAATTATTCATCCATGTGTATATTCCCAAAATCACTCAAGGGATATATAATTGCTATGAATGGGGGAAGACTTTTCAATGAAAAAAAGTTCTAAACTATCTAAATTAAAAGACTATGCAAAAAAATTGAAGCAACATTTATTCGTGCTTTATCTATCTTATAAAGACGAAAGAACTCCATGGTACGCCAAAGTTGTGGCAATCTGTGTAGTCGCTTATGCCTTTAGCCCAATTGATCTAATTCCTGATTTCATTCCTGTTTTAGGGTATTTAGATGACCTTATTCTTGTTCCTCTAGGAATTTACATTGCTCTGAAATTGATTCCACCACATGTTATAAAAGACAATATGGTAACCGCGAAAGAATTAATCCAAAATGGAAAACCAAAGAATTGGTTTGTTGGTATTCTATTTATTATTATTTGGATTTTGTTTGCAGTTTGGATTGGTAAGATCCTAATTGAAATATACTCAAAAAATTACTAGTGCATTGTTTAGTTCGATTGTGAATTCATCTTCACATCAAAACTCCCCACCAATTTTTCACTGCTGTCATGATTAAAAGTGCTGCAAAAATCCATTGAAGATTTTGTACAGATAATTTTTGACTTATACGAACACCAATTGGCGCGCCGATTAACCCAGTACCTGAAAAAAAGATCCTCCAAGACTAACAGAATAAGTAATTTGATTAAGTTCAAAAGAGACACTCCTCTATTATCTAGCTCCACGCGCCCATCTAT
>DATMJF010000573.1:0-66262 GCA_035554455.1 Rummeliibacillus sp. | reverse complement strand
ATTAATGTAATCCAATGTGATTTTCTACCGCTAACAAGTGATCCCCACAGCTCAAATGGATCCTTTTTCATTAATAAGTCACCTTCCCTTCATCATTGAATTAATTATATATACTGGTTAGTTAATTATTCAAGCTTTTTATCTATATGTTATAATGTATTTACAAAATGGCGGATTTAGGAGCGATTTAAGTGCAACAAAAACCAAGAAATCTAGGAAGACCACGTCATGATCAAACCGCAAAACCTACAAAGTCGATTATTTTAGAAACAGCAACTACATTATTTTTGCAAAATGGTTACAAAATTGTCTCAATGGATGATGTGGCCAAAGCTTGTAATGTGACGAAGGCGACAATTTACTATTACTACTCTACAAAAGCTGATTTATATACGGACTGTATGATTGTAATGATGGTCCGTATTAGTGAAAATATTTCAAAAGTATTAGCAAATGATCTACCATTAAAATCTCGCTTATATCAACTCATTCAAATTCACCTTTCAGCTACAGAAGATATTGACTTAAATAATTTTATGCGTGATGCAAAGATCAATTTATCTGATGAACAGCAAGAGCAAATGAAACAATCTGAAGAAAAAATGCATGAAGCAATTCAACACGTTTTATTAGAAGCTATGGAAAAAGGGGAAATCCCTCAACATAATGGTAAATTTGTTACGCAGTTGTTTATATCCCTATTAAGTTTAGGAAACTACCGTGATTCAAACGGTCAAGCTATCTTCACTTCCGTTGATGAAATGGCTCAGCATATTGTAGATTTTTTCTGGAAAGGTTTAGGAATATCATAATCATACCTAAAGAAAAAGCTTAGTTCTTATTCTAAGAACTAAGCTTTTTTCTATGAATTCTTGTTCACAGCTAACAATAGTTTTTGTTGGATGGACAGATATTGTTCAATTTCTTCTTCACTCAACACACTGAATAATTCTACTTGTATCTCACTCCCTACCATTTGAGCTTCCTCCAATGCTTGTAAGCCTAAATTGGTTACAGCCAATAATACATTTCTGCGATCATCTGCATTATATTGACGTTCTGCATATCCCTCTTTTACCAACTTTGAGGCAATATTGGTCATTGCACCTGGTGTATAACCTAAATTCTCTGCTAGTACTGTTTGCTTTTGAGCGCCTCTTTGTTTAAGCTCACTGAGCACTAAAATAGGGGAAATCCCTATATAGTTTTGGATACGTTGCGAAAATTGAATGATATTCGCATTATTTACTAATTCGTTTGCATGTATAAGTTGAAAAATATTCGTTTTTTTCAAAATGTCCTCCTAACGCCGAAAAATACTATCGAAGCATGATTGAACCACCGTCAGTCATGATTGTTTGACCAGTGATATATTGTGAGTCTTCAGAAGCTAAAAATACTGCTAGACGGCCGATATCTTCTTCAATATCACCAAAACGTCCCATTGGAATTTTATTTTTTACATCTTCATAGTATTCAGGTTGTGCTTTAGCCCATGCTTGTACACCTGGAGAGTTTGCAATTGGGCTGATTAAGTTTACATTGATACCGAAGCGTCCCCATTCGTTTGCAGCTACACGAGAGATACCACGAATTGCTTCTTTTGCGGCAGCATAAGCACCTTGTGTTTCATGTCCGTTAAGACCAGCACCTGATGCAAAGTTAATAATATTACCCTTTGTTTCTTTTAAATAAGGTAGTGCTGCCTGCATCAAATAAAATGTTGGATAGAAACCTGTACCGAATGATAAGTCTAGATCAGCTTGAGTTGTTTCTTCAATTGTTTTTTGTTTTGAAGCATGTGCGTTATTTACTAAGATATTAAGTTTACCATATTTGTCGACAACAGTTTTAATGATACTTGGTAGGTTATCACGATCCATTAAGTTTGCTTGAAGGAACATGGACTGTGGAGAATATTGTTGTAATTCCTTTTCCAGTTGTTTCCCTGTTTCTTCATTTAAATCAACGATTGTAACAATTGCGCCTTCCTTAACCATTGCTTTTGCCATACCACTACCGATACCGCCTGCACCACCAGTAAATAATAGCAACCTTACCATCTAATTTACCCATTGTTTACAACTCCTTTTTTAAGAACAAATATATTTTAACGTTAAAATATTTAACATTAAAATATATTGCATTCTATCAAAAGAATATACATAGGCTTGAAGGTTTACACTGCCTTTTTTTCTAAAATCAAATGATCTTTACGACCGTGTAATACAAAGTAAATAGCAATTGTGATAAAGATAAAAATTCCTAATGATACATATAACTTACCATATCCAATTAGTGGAATTAAAAAACCTAGTAAATAAGGTCCTATACCTAATCCCCCATCTAATGCAATAAAGTAAGTTGATGTAGCTAATCCCATGCGATGTGGGGGTGTAAGCTTTACTGCAATTGCTTGAGCTGCAGAAGAAAGATTACCATAACCTATACCAATCATTGCACCTGACACTAAAAGGATCACACTACTATGAGCCGTACTTAATAATAATAAGCCTAATGCAAAAAGGACAAAGCATGGATACATAACGTAGTTAGCACCTTTTGTATCCATTAAACGTCCACTAAATGGACGGGTTAATAAAATTGCTATAGCATAAACAACGAAGAAAAAGCTTGATGCTGCTATTAAATCTCGCTCTTTTGCAAAGAAGTTAATAAACGATAGAATTCCTGCATAACCAAGAGCCATGCAGACTGTAATAATTGCAATTGGTATCGCCTTTGGTTCTAAGTATTGAGAAATACTAAAGCCTTTTTTTGCAGTGTCAGATTCTGGCGCATCTGGTACAGGCAGCACTTTCGCCATAAAACTAATTACCAAGCACAATACACCTAGGATCATACATAATGAGAAAATAATATTATATGATGTATGCTGACTCATCAAAATACCAATAAAAGGACCAATTGCCGTACCAAGAGTGGCACTCATACTATAATAACCAATCCCCTCACCTTTACGTGATCTTGGTAAAATTTGAGCTACAATTGTACCTGTTGCTGTCGATGCAATCCCAACAGAAATACCATTTACGAGGCGACATAAAAGCAATACTGTAATTCCAGCATGAATGAAATAAAGCGACATTGTAACAACAAACAATATTAATCCAATAATAAGGATGCGTTTACGTCCAACTTGATCAATAATCCTTCCTGTTGCTAAGCGCCCGATTAATGTTCCAATAATATAAATACCTGTAACTAGTCCTGCTTGGCTCGTCGTAGCATGATAATCCTTCACGGCAAAGGAAGCAATCGTAACCATCAATAAGTAAAAAATAACCAAAATAATGAAGTTAATAATAGACATTATGACAAAATCTTTTGACCATAATTTCTCTTTTACATTACTCATTTTAAAACCCCTTATCTATTTAATAAATTCCCTCTGATTTTTTGCATTGTTTGAATAAATGCTAGTTGTTCATCCTCTGGTATACCAGCTAACATTTGTTGTTCAAATGCATCAACAGTGATTCGTATCTCATTATAAATTTCCATACCTTTTGCCGTAACAACCATATGTTTTTCACGTTTGTCTTGGCCTGTTTTTGCTTCTACATAACCACGTTCTGCTAAACCCTTCATCGTTCTTGTGACATTCGGCTTTTCTACACTTAAAAGTTTTGCTATTTCTACTAATGTCATCGATTCAGAGGTAACTAAATAATACAAGATAGACCACTCTGTTCTGTGCAAATGATGTGTTGCAAGTTTCTCATTCAATTGCGTTTCAAATGGTCTGTAAGTCAAAATCAATTGATGAAATAAGGTTCGAAATGTAAGCATATTCCCTCCTAATATAGTTAACAATGATAACTAATTTAAATGAACTTTCTCATCATATCAAAATGAAGCTTTAATTTCAAGTAAGTTTGTAGGAATTATAGTCCCATTTCTATTACAGCCTATGTTAAAGGATTCTGATATTTTTTTATGCACAGTGCCAGCGCCCTAGCACAATAACTATTCCTTTCAAATATTAACAATTAACAGCGCCGAATTAAAAATAGACAACCCTAAATAATATTAGAGCTGTCTCCGAATCTAGTTTTTTTCAATTATAAGTTGAATGACATGAGCGAGGCCCGTATGAAGTTTCCCCTCTTGTCTCGTTTGTTCTCCTACAAAAAAGTGAAGTATTTTACTACCTTCACACCAATCTAAAAGATCTTGAGGCTTATAAAGCATCTCTAATTTCTTTGGCCCTCCGGTTTGATAATCGAGTTGTTTTTCTGAATACAGTTCCATCATGATCTTGCCACCTGGTTTTACCGATTTTATAATTTTTTCAAATACAACTCGTTGGTTTTCTCTAGGAAAATGTCCAAACACCATAATGGCAGCATCGAATTGTTCTATAGAAATAACACCTTGCAGTAAATCAACCTGTACAGTGTTCACTTCTACATGATTTTTCTCTGCTAATTGCTTAGTTTTACGTAAACCACTTTCTGCATAGTCAAAAGCAGTAACTTCATGCCCTAATTTTGCTAGAAATACTGCATTACGCCCTTCGCCCTCTGCAAATGCCGCTACATTTTTTAGACCTTCTAACTGTGATGCAAATTTTTCAATAAAAACGTTTGGTTCCTCACCATACATATATTCGGTTGTATTGAATCGTTCATTCCATGAATTTGTCATGTGAAAACTCCTCCTTAGTTTCAAAAATCATAACTCGCTCGTGTATATTTTAAGCGGAAGTATTTGGTACTAGAACATCCTTCACAACCTTAAAATGAGTTTCATCTCGTAAAAACTGAATGTATTCAAAAGATGGATAATATAACATCACATATATTTTTCGTTAATTGTACAATAAAAAAGCCCTACTAACATGAATTCACGTTAGTAGAGCTTTTATGAAATATAAATTAAACTAATTTTTCATTTTCAAAATATTTATCGTATTTTTCTTTGTCTAAACGGTTTTCCCATTTAGCCATAACAAGTGATGCTAATGAGTTACCCACAACGTTAACAACTGTACGAGCCATATCAAGGATACGGTCGATACCTAAGATGAATGCAAGACCTTCAACTGGAATATTTACAGCAGTTAAAGTTGATAGTAATACGACGAATGATACCCCCGGAACACCAGCAATACCTTTAGAAGTTACCATTAATGTAAGCACTAATGTGATTTGTTCAACTAATGATAAGTGCATACCGTACATTTGAGCGATGAATAACGCTGCAATTGATTGGTATAAAGTTGAACCATCTAGGTTAAATGAATAGCCTGTTGGAATAACGAATGATACGATATCTTTCGGTACACCGGCTTTTTCCATCTTTTGCATAATACGTGGTAATACTGTTTCAGAACTTGACGTTGAGTATGCTAGTATTAATTCGTCTTTTAGGATACGGATTAAGCGGAATACACTTAAACCACAGAATTTAGCAACCCCTCCAAGTATTACAACAACAAATAAAATCATTGCTGCATAAACGAGGATGGCTAGCTTACCTAGCGGAATCAATGATTGAATCCCGAACGTTGAAACTGTAACTGCAATTAATGCAAATACCCCATATGGAGCAAATTTCATAATTGTATTTGTTACCCAGAACATTGCATCTGCCACACCTGAGAAGAATGATAGAACTGGTTTACCTTTTTCACCAATTGCTGCAACACCTAGTCCAAATAATACAGAGAAGAAGATGATCGCAAGCATGTTGCCTTCTGCCATTGATTGAATAATGTTTGTTGGTACAATATGAATAAGCGTATCGGCAAAACCGTGACCGGCTTCTGCTACTGTTTTACTTGTTTCAACGTAAGAAGAAATATCACCTTTAGTAAGATGTTCCATATTTACACCTACACCAGGTTTGAAGATATCTGCTACTGCAATACCAATAATAATGGCAAATGTCGTAATCAATTCAAAGTAAACGATAGTTTTAACACCAAGTTTACCAAGTTTTTTTAAGTCACCTTGACCAGCTACACCCAAGATTAATGTTGATACAATGATCGGTACAACGATCATTTTGATCATGTTCATGAAGATAGTTCCAACTGGTTGAAGATACTTCGTTACGTTTTCGTTACCGTAAAAAACAGCTCCAACTATAACACCAAGAATTAGCCCGATTAAGATTTGCCAAGCTAACCCGATTTTACCCTTTTTCATTAACAAGTCACCCCTTCAAAATGTGTTGCTTTTTAGAAATTAATCAATAAATCATAACTTTATTATAAGTGCGACTTATGAAATCCGACATTATCCGACATTTTTAAAGATATAAAAATTCAAAAAACACGATTTTTTATATAACTTTTCTATAAAATAGATAGGTGTTATGCCAAAATGCGATTAGTTTTTACAATTTATTCCTTATTTTGGCGGATGTTTGAATTTTTCAGTTGCATCTACATACAGCACTTGCAAAAACTTCTTCACATTGATTTTCATCTTTTTAGGTACAGATGCAGTATCTTCAATAGTTTTCATCAATGCTCGGATTTCAGCAAATTCAAAATAACGAGGTGAATAATATTCAAATTCTGGATTCGTATAGTCGACTACACCAAGCGTAGCTAAATTATTCATCGCAATGGAAATGGTACGGCGAATACGTTGTTCAATTGCTTTACTTTCTTTTATAATCTCTGCACTACTAAATTTCGATTGACTTGCAAGCTCTTCATAAATATCTTTCAATGGTGGAATTTGCATTGTCTTTTCTTCTCTTGAAGATAAAAAGTCAATGATTGAAACAATATCATCACTCCCCACCTCTCCGACAATCCCCATATCATTTAATATAGAGGAAACAATGTCTTTCATCGTACGATAGGATTCCTCATTCGTCTCTTCTTCAAAGTTTAAAATTGATTTTCTAATGGTTAATAGGGATCTTTTCAAAAGAAAACGTTCGGACGTTTTTTTTAATATGCTTTGTACCTCAATTCGATTGATTGGTTTGTGTATAAAGAATTCGATATCCTTTTCGTAAGCCTCGCCAACCATCTCTTTGTTTTCTACTTGCGAAATCATAATAAAATGTCCTCTGAATCCTTGTTTGCGAAGTTGATCCATTGTTTCGATTCCATCTAATCTTGGCATCAAAAGGTCAATAAGTACAAAATCTGGGTCGCTTGATAAAATAGGCTCCAATGCATTCATCCCACTATCAGCTTCCCCAATAATTACACCCATATCCCCTTCAACAATAATTTGTTTTAGCATTCGCCGACTTGCTGCATCATCATCTACGATAAAATATCGCAAGGTCACTCAACTCCTTTTTGTATGTTCTTACGAGGAATCCCAATACAGAAAATAGTCCCTACAGCTGGTCTTGCCACGTGGATTTTACCGTCCAACATTTGGACAATTTCTTGTACATGAGATAAGCCGATTCCGGTTGCTGCCACGCCTTGTTGGTTATATTTTGTTGTAAAGCCCGGTTCGAAAATAATATCTAAATCTTCTTCAGCTATACCTTCTCCTGTATCCTGTATCCTGAAGAGAATCATTTCTTGATCATCAGATACTTGAAGTATAATACTACCCTCATCTTCTACAGCTTCGATTGCATTTGCGGTAATATTATTGAGGATTGCAAGTAAAGGGATTTGCTGAGTTAATGCAAAATCTACAGTATTTTCTACTTTAAATTCAATTTTCTTATTTAACATCTCGCTATATTTAACATTTGCAGTTACGACGAATTCTACAATATTCGATAAATAGTAAACGTCTTCTGTCTTAGGCATCGTAATATTCGACAATCCAGAGAAGATTCGTTGTGCATCTTTTTTCACTTCATGAATTTCCTGGGAAATATGTAATGCCCTAATACCTTGATTTTGTAATTGCTGTTTTTTGAGATCTCGATACAAATCATAACTGTCAGCCATTATTTGTTCGATATGATTCATCATTTTTTGCAAATAGAGTGTTTCAACATATAAGTCTGATCCTAAAGTAAGTTGTTCATCCAATCGCTTTCGTTGTTCGGACATAATAATGGAGCTATATATGCCTACTACAAAGAAACTTCTTAATAAAGCAACCATCACGATTAAAAACCAATCATAAAAACCAAGATAGGAATTAGGTAAGATTAAGAAACGCATAATATGTTCCGCGCTGTTCCCAATAATCTCAATAAATGTAGCAATTATACCTAACTTAAATGGTTGTTCAATTAATCGTTCTACCTTTAAAACCGTAAATAATAAAACATATACAAAATAATATAAAAACGCCGGATAGTTTTCTAAAAGGCTATCCGAAAATGTACCATTATAAAAAGTTACATTTGAAAATATCCGAAAGATAACGACCGTTAAGCCTGTTATAACACCTGTTCGAATGACCGATTTAGGTAAACGTATTAATATTAATAATAGAAAAGTAATACTACCTAAACCAAAGCGGAAATGCTCTCCATTAAACGGTATGAGTTTGATCTCGCTACTAATCGCTGTGAATATTGCAATCAACGATACCCATATTGTTTCAGATTTTAACCATTTTGATGACATTGGATTCATGGAAAATCACCTTATTAAAAAGACTTAAAAATTCACATATAGTCTATTTTAACATTTTCATCATCATAAAGAAAAATATTTATTAAACGAGCAAGATAGCCCTTACAAAGATAAATAACCTCTACATTCATTTTTGAATGTAGAGGTTTTTATTGATAACTTATACACAAAGACATATTCCCTGGACAAATGTGAGATATCACGATTAATTAATCATGCCTTTAACAATTTCACGATTACGTTCTTTAAATACTTCATTATGAGAAGATACCATACCAAAAGCTGTGGCATCTGGTTGGATATAAGTTTTTGCCTTATTCACAGCATTTACAGCATCTTGGAATGCCCCAGTGATTAGATTGACTTTCCCATCATAGCTAATAATGTCTCCAGCAGCGAACAGTCCTGAAATGGATGTTTCTCCTACTGCATTTCCTTTAATATAAAAACCATTAACTAATTGTACATTTACAGAACTATTATTCAATAGTGTGGAATCTTGTTCAAAGCCATGATTAATAATAACTTCATCTACATCAACAAGAATAGATTCACCTGTCTGTTTATTTGTAAGTTCGACTGTATTAATTAGCGTACTGTTCACATTATCAGCGATTAGGTTGGTAATAGATGTATTACGAAATACTGTTGCATCACTTCTTAATAATTGTTCGACTTGTGACTCATGTGCAGGTAAATTTTCCTTATGATAGCTTACATATACCTTTTTAGCTACTTGTTGCAGTTCATTTGCCCAGTCTACAGCTGAGTTGCCCCCACCTGAAATGAGGATAACTCGATCTTTAAAACGTCTCAACGACTTTATTGTATAGTTAAGATTCGATACCTCGTACCGTTCTGCACCTTCAATTACTAATTTTTGAGGATTTAAAATACCGCTCCCAACTGCAACTATGACCGTTTTCGAATAATGTACTTCACCGCTTGAAGTTGTCAATTTAAAGAGGAGGTCTTCATTCTGACTAATTGTCTCTACTTTCTCTCCTACTATTACTGTTGGACTGAATGTTAAACCTTGTTCTACTAGTTGTTCAATAAGCTGAGCACTGGGTAGAGGTTTATGACCACCTACATCCCAAATCATTTTCTCTGGATAAACATGGAGTTTACCACCTAAGTATGGTTGATATTCAATCACTTTCGTTTTCATACCTCTTAGTCCACTATAAAAAGCTGAATATAAACCAGCTGGCCCTCCACCGATAATCGTGACATCGAAAATTTCTTCGCGTTTCAACTTATTCACTCCCATACTTTATAAATAATCCTTATTTATTTCTTAAACATCATTGACAATCATTATCAATTAGATTTATGATTGTGTCAAATGAAATTGATATTGATTTTCATTATCAATTAAAATTAGCGTTAGCTATTTTGCAAATGGAGGGTAGATAATAGTGCGCCTACATACTGAAGATTTGAGTGTTGGTTACGGTGAGAAATTGATTTTGCAGAATCTGAATATCGGCATTCCTGATAAGAAAATTACAACAATCATTGGTTCAAATGGCTGCGGCAAATCCACGTTACTGAAAACAATGACTCGAATTATTACTCAACAATCTGGCTCAATCATTTTAGATGGTGAGAATATTGCTAAACAGAAAACCAAGGAACTTGCACAGAAAATAGCGATTCTTCCTCAAACACCTGAAAGCGTCAGTGGATTGACTGTCGGGGAATTGGTTTCTTATGGACGCTTCCCTTATCAGAAGGGCCTTGGAAAGTTAACGAAGAAAGATATTGAAGTGATTGACTGGGCATTAGATGTAACAGGAACATCTGATTTTAAATTTCGCTCTGTAGATGCGCTTTCAGGTGGTCAACGACAACGTGTATGGATTGCAATGGCGCTTGCTCAGGAAACGGAGATTATCTTTTTAGATGAACCTACTACATATTTGGATATGGCTCATCAATTAGAAGTACTTACATTACTTCAAAAGTTAAACAAAGAGCAACATCGCACAATTATTATGGTACTTCATGACCTAAATCAAGCCGCAAGATTTGCGGACTATTTAATTGCTCTTAAAGATGGCAAGATCATTAAGGCTGGGGATTGTGAGGAAGTCATCCAACCTGAAGTATTAAGAGCAGTCTTCAAAATCGATGCTTATATCGGTAGAGACCCTCGAACAAAAAAACCAATGTGCGTCACATATGACATCATTAAAGGAGTAGAATAATGAAAAAATATCTTTTCCCAATATTATTAATATTAGTTTTAATGATGAGTGCTTGCAGTAACAATTCAAGCAAAAACTCAGATAATGGTTCATCAAAATCAGATACCAAAGAACCTACAACTATTACGTATAAATCAGAAAATGGTGATATTAAGGTTCCAGCACATCCTAAACGTGTGGTAGTCTTATCATCATTTGCAGGAAATGTTATGCAACTAGGCGTTCCAATTGTAGGTGTTGATGCTTGGTCTAAAGCAAACCCTGAATTCAAAGATAAATTAAAAGACGCAAAAGTAGTAACAGAAGATGATTTAGAGAAAATTATTGAATTAAAACCAGACTTAATCATCGGTCTTTCCACTATTAAAGACGTTGACAAACTAAACAAAATCGCACCAACTGTAACATTTACGTATGCAAAAGTAGATTACTTAACTCAACATATCGAAATTGGCAAATTATTAAACAAAGAAAAAGAAGCGCAAGCTTGGGTTGATGACTTTAAACAACGTGCTGCAACGACTGGGGACGAGATAAAAAATAAAATAGGTAAAGACGCAACTGTTTCTGTTATTGAAAACTTTGGTAAAGATTTATATGTATTTGGAGATCATTGGGGTCGGGGTACAGAAGTACTTTATCAAGCTATGAAATTAAAAATGCCTGAAAAAGTAAAGAAAATGACAGATAAAGATGGTTACTATGCGCTTTCTCAAGAAGTAATAGGTGACTATGCTGGCGATTACTTAATCTTGAGCAAAAATTCTGATGGGGATACATCATTCATGAAATCTGAAACATACAAAAATATTCCTGCAGTGAAAAATGGTCATGTTTATGAAGCAGACGCAAAGGCATTCTACTTCAATGATCCGCTTACTTTAGACTACCAATTAGAATTCTTCAAGAAGAATTTCCTTGGAAAGTAATATTTATATTGAAAGAAACGATGATATGATGAAACAACAAAAACAACGTACAATTCCTTTTCCCATGAAGTTGATTGTTGGGTTTATTCTTTTAGTAATCTTTTTTACAATAGCAATGGCATTTGGTGCAGCCGATACCACTCTAAAAGAAGTGTGGCTTGCAATCGTTGCTCAAGGAAAAATAAGTGAAACAGTCACGATGATCCGTGAAATTCGTTTACCAAGGGAGATTGGCGCTATTTTTATTGGCGCGGCACTATCGGTTGCAGGTGCTATTATGCAAGGAATGACTCGAAATCCACTAGCAGACCCTGGGATACTTGGTTTAACAGCCGGAGCAAATGCTGCATTAGCGTTTGCAATGGCACTTCTCCCTTCACTCAGTTATTTCGGGATTATGACTTCATGCTTTATCGGAGCAGCGATTGGTGCATTTCTAGTATTCGGTATTAGCATGGTACAGCGCGGTGGTTTTTCGCCATTTCGTTTAGTCCTTGCAGGTACTGCAGTTTCTGTATTTTTATATGCTATTGCTGATGGTATTGGTTTAATTTTTAAAGTTTCAAAAGATGTGTCGATGTGGACATCTGGAGGTTTAGTCGGGACTTCCTTTGATCAACTACAAATTGTGATACCTACTATTTTAATTGGGATTTTCATAGCCATCTTATTATCTCGACAACTTACCGTTTTAAGTTTGAGCGAGGAAGTTGCTGTAGGTTTAGGGCAACATACGCTACTAGTTAAAATTCTTCTTTTTATTGTCATTATTGTACTAGTAGGGACATCTGTTGCGCTTGTAGGAAACTTAGCGTTTATCGGGCTGATGGTCCCCCATATGGTTCGTGCTTTTGTCGGGACAGATTATCGCCATGTCATTCCGATGACTGCTATTTTCGGAGCATGCTTAATGCTTCTCGCAGATACTGTGGGGCGCACTATTAATGCGCCTTATGAAACACCACTTGCAGCAATTATTGCAATTTTAGGATTACCTTTCTTCCTTGTCATCGTTCGTAAAGGAGGAAAAGCATTCTCATGATTGCATCATCTGTAATTCGTAAACAACGTATAATTTTGTTAATTTTAATCGTTCTTATTCTAGCAACTATCACAGCTAGTCTTGGGATGGGTGCATCTGCTGTATCCTTTGATCGGATATTACCAACAATAATGGGACATGGTACGTTTAAAGATGAATTTGTGCTCTTTTCCATTCGTTTACCGCGTATCATCATCACATTACTTGCAGGTATGGCCCTTGCCCTTTCTGGTTCAATCTTACAAAGTATTACACGTAATGATCTAGCGGACCCTGGTATTATCGGTATTAATTCTGGTGCTGGGGTTGCAATTTCTATCTTCTTTTTGTACTTCCCAATTGAGGCAGGATCATTTGTTTATACATTACCTATAGTAGCCTTTATAGGTGCTATCATTGCTACTATTCTAATTTACATTTTCTCATATAGTAGAAAAGAAGGTCTCAAGCCTGTAAGAATGGTATTAGTTGGCGTTGGATTCCAAATGGCGTTATCCGGCTTAATGATTGTTTTGATCTCATCGTCTGATAATAGAAAGGTGGATTTCATCTCAACATGGCTTGCAGGGAATATTTGGGGTACGGATTGGCCTTTTGTATGGACTCTTCTTCCTTGGCTGGTTGTATTAATCCCATTTACTTTGTTTAAAGCAAATCGATTGAATATCTTAAATCTAAACGAGCCTGTATCTATTGGTCTTGGGATTTCAGTGCAAAAAGAGCGAGTAATCCTATTGATTGTTGCTGTAGCATTAGCAGCTTCTGCTGTATCCGTTACAGGTGGGATTGCCTTTATCGGCCTTTTATCTCCACATATTGCAAAACAATTAGTTGGACCACGAAACCAAATGTTTATTCCAGTTGCTATTTTGATGGGTGGTTTACTTCTTTTAGTAGCAGATACTATTGGCCGTAGTTTACTAGGTAATATTTCTTTACCAGCAGGAATTATTGTATCCTTAATCGGTGCACCTTATTTCATTTATTTATTGTTTAAAAAATAACCAAAACGAGTATGGGTAATAAGCTTTTGGAAAAGCTTATTACCCATACTTTTATATGTATACCGGCTTTAGAATTTGACTTAATGGAATGTTCGTTTTACAATTATCTCGAATTAAAGATATTTTTATGATTATTTTGAAAGGAAGATTACTATGCTTAGAAAAGTTGATCATAAACAAATGGGTACTAGCCATCTAGGGTGGTTAAACAGTACATTCCATTTTTCATTTGCTGAATATTATAATCCACAAAATATTCAATTTGGTGCTTTACGTGTTATTAACGATGATTTAATTGCACCACATACGGGTTTTGACCTACATCCCCACCGCGATATGGAGATTATTTCTTATGTTGTAAATGGTGCACTTACTCACCAAGATAGCATGGGCAACAAGCATACGATCACTCGTGGTCAAGTGCAATATATGAGTGCAGGGACTGGCGTTTTCCATAGTGAACATAATATGGGTGACGAAGAACTTCGTATGTTGCAAATTTGGATTTTACCTGATCAATATGGCCACACACCTCATTATGGGGAATTCTTATTTGAAATGGATGAACGCAAAAACAAATGGCTTCATATGGTTTCAGACAAAAATGGTAATGCACCTATTCAAATAAACCAAGATGCTAATTTGTATGCTATTGAACTAGAGGCTGGTAAGGAAATTGAATTTGAAGTAGCTGCTGGCCGCCAAGCTTATCTTGTAGAAATAGAAGGACATGCCATGATTAATGATGTAGCCCTTGAAACACGCGATAGCTTAGAAATTGTGGAAGAGGATATCCATATTAAAGCTGAAGATACATCACATATTTTAGTGATTGAAATGACTAAAATCGACTAATCACCATAAAACAATATACCTTTGACATTTCAGAAACGTTTTTAAGACAACGTTTCTGATTTTTTTAATCTTACCCAACTCTAAAAAAAGCTGTCTCCTCAAAATGAGGTGACAGCTAAGTATTTATTTTAATGCACGCTGTAAGAAAGCTTTTGTTCGCTCGTGCTTTGGATTGTTGAATACTTCATCTGGTGCACCATCTTCAACAATAACTCCTTTATCCATAAATACGATGCGATCTGAAACTTCTCTTGCAAACTCCATTTCATGCGTAACGATAATCATCGTAAGCCCTGATTTTGCTAATTCTTTCATAACCTTTAATACTTCCCCAACCATCTCAGGATCGAGCGCTGATGTTGGTTCATCAAATAATAGTGCATCTGGTTGCATGGATAATGCTCTAGCAATTGCTACACGTTGTTTCTGACCACCTGACAATTGACTTGGTCTGGCATTCAAATAACGATCCATACCAACTATTTTTAAATATTTCATCGCCACTTCTTTTGCTTCTTCTTTTGAGCGTTTCAATACTTTTGTCTGGCCTACAATGCAATTATTTAACACGTCACAGTTATTAAATAGATTAAATTGTTGGAACACCATCCCTAAATGTGTACGGTAATCATTAATATTATGTTTATTGTCTAGAATGTTTTCACCTTTATAAATAATTTCGCCGCCACTTGGCGTTTCTAGTAGGTTTATACAACGTAAAAGCGTTGACTTTCCTGAACCAGATGAACCGATGACACATACTACTTCACCTTTTTTTACAGAAAAGTTTACATCTTTTAACACTTCATGCGTACCAAAGGATTTGCTGAGATGTTGAATATCAATTATTGTTTCCATTGTTTTCTCTCCTTTGTACCCCTATAATGGTGACTCTGGTCGACGAATGACCACAGTTTCATCTAGCATTTGATAATTTGCATCACCTGCAAGTTTACGCTCAAAGTAACGTAAAATTTGCGTTACGATTATCGTCATAACTAAGTAAATGATACATGCTACAAAGAATGATTCGAAGTATCGGAAGTTGTTCCCCGCAATTGACTTCGTTTGAAAGAATAGCTCAGTTACACCAATTACATTCAATACCGATGTATCTTTAATATTCATCACATATTGATTACCTGTTGCTGGTAATATATTGCGCATTACTTGTGGTAGGACTACATGAATCATTGTTTGCCAGTGATTCATACCAATTGCACGAGCGGCTTCGAATTGACCTTGGTCAACACCGATAATTCCACCACGTACGATTTCAGCCATATAGGCGCCTGTATTAATGGATACAATAAAAATTGCAGCAAATGTGCGGTCCATATCGATCCCAAATAGTAAATCAGAACCGTAGTAGACAACCATCGCTTGCACAATCATTGGTGTACCACGGAAAAACTCAATATAAATCGATAAAATAATATTGATCATTTTTAAAATCCATTTTTTTGCACCGCTCTTACCTTTTGGAATTGTATTAATGACGCCAATAATCAAGCCGATTAATGCGCCAAAAATAGTCCCGATCGTTGAAATAACCAGTGTCATCCAAGCGCCTCGTAAGAACATCGGCCAGTTATTTGTAATGATATTGATAAACCATTCTAAGCTCATTATTACTCCTCCTTAAAGCACAATAAGAACTACCAATCGCAATCATTCACAATCGGTAGCTCTGCTTAAGTTAGTTAAAAAACTATTTAGCTGCTGGTTGATTTTTAATTGCATCATCCATGATTTTTTCACGATCTGCTTCGGAAATTCCTTTTAGGATTTCATTAATTTTAGCTGTTAAGTCACTACCTTTTTGTACACCTACAGCGATAGCAGTATCTTCTTCTGATGTTTTGAAGCCTTTACCATCTGGGAATTCAACCATTGCGAATTTGTTGTTAGCTGCTGACGCAGATACAGCTTCTGGTTTTTCAGATACATAAGCATCAATTTTGCCTGATTCAAGAGCTACACGCATAGCTGGGAAATTATCCATTGCTGTTTGTTTATTAACACCTTCAATTTGATCGATGACAGTGTAATGGAATGTGTTTAATTGAGCTGTTACTTTAGCACCTTTGAAGTCCGCAATTGAAGTTGCGCCTTCATATTTGCTACCCTTTTTAACAACCATTACTAAGTTTGATTTGTAGTAAATATCTGAGAAGTCAATTGTTTTTTTACGTTTTTCAGTTGGTGACATACCAGCGATAATGGCATCAATTTTACCTGAAGTTAATGCTGGGACTAGACCATCCCATTCCGTTTTAACAATTACTAATTTTTTGCCTAAACCGTCAGCAATTTTCTTTGCAATTTGTACATCGTAACCACCAGCGTATTCTGCATTGCCTTGAATAGCAACCGCACCATTAGAATCATCTGATTGTGTCCAGTTAAATGGTGGGTACCCTGCCTCCATTCCCACCGCAAACGTATCTTTGCCTTCTTTATTTCCTGATGATTCTGATTTTTTAGAATCGCTTGATCCGCATCCAGCTAATATTAGGATAGCCATCAATAAAACACTTGATAATAATGCCCATGTTTTTTTCATGTTTCCCTCTCCTTTGAAAACGTTATCCCTCAAATGTGTGTATTAAGAAAAAAGACTATAAAAAAAGGAACCCGAGTTGAACTCAGGTCCCAGAATATATCTAGTCCTAAATCCTCTACTTTATCCCTTTATGAGATAGCTCAACTCAATAAACCAGGTAGCTTATTGAGACAGTCCTGCAATTATTCACTGCAGACCCAGCATGTAATGTCGAGATCAATTACACACTTCGGCAACATTTCCTTCTTCCTAGTTTCATCGCTTTCTCTAACTCCGCTAAGAACTAATAAATATCGCGCCTCTACCTCACAAATATAAGTGAGGTCGTATTTACTTGTTGTGAACAGTCTACAATACTAGTATTTTCATGTCAACTGTAAATTATCAAAATATTTACAAAATAAATATTTTTCAAGTTTCTTTTTCATGCTATCCCCATTATAAAATACGCAGCTATAAATACAGACTATAATTAGTCTCCCTCTTTCAAAATATCTGCATCAATATATTGGATTTCACCTGTTGTTGCATCAATATTTTCAATATCTCTTCTAGAGAAATACATGACATAATCTAATCCGTATACTGTCACTTCCTCGTCTTCATCATCATAGCTAGAAGTACGGGCAAGCTTCATGTGTAATTGGTCTTTGAATAGTGCATCAGCTTGTTCTAATGACAATACAGGGTTCATATCCATAGAAATTAATTCTTCCTCATTTGGTAATATGATTGTACAATCACGGACAATACCAGTATATATGCCTACGTTTACATGTATAGAATATTCCTCAATGCGAATTCCTTTATGATGGCGTATAAATGTAAATGTTGTGAAAGGTTCGAAGTCAATATCTTCTTCATCAAAGTCTTCTTCTTCGTCTTCCATCATTTCAAGTTCTTCAAAGAATTGTCGTTCCTCTTCTGATAAATCCTCTTCGCTTATAATATCGAAATCATCATCATCTTCTAGCTGATCTTCGAGTAAATATTTCTCGTGAATATTGCCAACAGCTGCTTCTAAGAACATTTTTGCTTTTTCTTCTAAAACTTTTTCAGGTAACTCTTCTTCTAATTCTTCCCAATCTACAGATGATTCATAATCCATTTGAATTTCATCCGAATGTTCAATTCTAATAATCGATTCAGCCAGTTCTATATCATCTTCTGCTTTATACCAATAACGCCCAGATTCATTTTCTACCAAATGCATATCATTGGTAACGCCCAATAAACTTTCTCTTGTTTCAGTAACTGTTACTTTTCCAAATGTTTTTGCCTCTACATATTGCTCTTCCAAAAAATCTCCTGCAGTTACAATATGCCCATCTACATGGACTGCCATATACTCACGCTTTGGATAATAGACAAGCTTCATTTCACCATTATCTTCATAAATCCCAAGCTCTACCAAAGGATATTGGCATAAAATATCTCTTGCATCATCAGCTGAAATTTCAATATCTGGATATGATAATTGATAATATGATTGGAAAAGTGTTGCTGAAATAATAAATCCTTGCTTATTAATTTCAATTGTTGCACCTGAATTAGGCAAAAATAGATTAAGCGCAACATCTTTTGCCTCAAAAACGATTAAATAAGATTCCCCATTCCATTCTGTCATCATGTTAAAATGTAGGTTATCACGGCAAAATTCTTGTGCGAAATCTTCTGCACAACCGATTATTTCATCAGGTGTCAATTCTTCATATTCATCTAGTGAAACATCATTGTTTTCCATAATCTCATCTAGATCAACCATAAATGAAGTTAGTTTCCCTTCATCTGATAACTCTATATGACCATATACTAACCCTCTATTAGCGTCTATAATTTCGCCTACTGTAGAATCATCCTCATCATATTCAATCGTAATAACTGGTCGTCCAATGATATAGTCTCTCAATACAAATTCCCAATTTTTCATCAGTTGCTTCCTCTCATTAATCTCTTTTAATATATATCGAAATTTATTATTTTAATGTTTATGTAAAAGTAGGAAATAGCTTAGTTGTCTCGTTTTTTCCTATAGCCCTTAAAACCTGATTTTAACATAAATATGTTAGTTCGTCTTAAGTTGTTTTGACATTAAAATATCTCATCCTTCAGAGCTTACTTCTTTTTAATACGGATCCTCATTCTATTTTATTAGCATTTTTGTATTTAATTTTACTTAAATGAATCAATTTCATAAATCTATTTTCGGTTATTAAATACGGACATTTCAACACAACTTTTCCATATTCAGATTTGGATGTTCCGCTACAGACGGCGCTTTCCACGGGGCTTGGCTTCAATCTCCTCGTCACTACGTTCCTGCGGGGCTTTCAGCTCAAGCTTTTCCCGTAGGAGTCGCCGTCTTTCGCTCCACAATGAAATGAACAAAGTTGGATATCATTAAATGTTTGTATTCTTTATATGAATTTTGCATTATGAAATTGATTCAAATATATAAATCTAAGAAAAGTTTTTGACATTGTGGCGAAAATAATGTAAATTACCAAAGGACGAACATTTTCTATTTATAAAAAAATAATATTCGTTTTTAGGAGTGTGTTTAATGGATAATGTATTCGATTACGAAGATATTCAATTAATTCCCGCAAAATGTATTGTTAATAGTCGCTCTGAATGTGATACAAGCGTAATGCTTGGCGGTCACAAATTTAGACTTCCTGTTGTTCCTGCAAATATGCAAACAATTATAGATGAAAGTATTGCAATTAAATTAGCTGAAAATGGTTACTTCTATATTATGCACCGCTTCAATCCTGAAAAACGTGCAGATTTTGTAAAAGATATGCAAAATCGCGGCTTAATTGCTTCTATTAGTGTCGGTGTAAAATCTGAAGAGTACACTTTTATCGAAGATTTAGCTAAAGCAAATTTAACACCAGATTATATTACAATTGATATCGCTCACGGTCATTCAAATGCCGTAATTAACATGATTCAACATATTAAAAGATTAATCCCAACCACTTTTGTTATTGCAGGTAATGTTGGTACACCTGAAGCTGTACGCGAACTCGAAAATGCAGGCGCAGACGCTACAAAAGTTGGAATCGGACCTGGTAAAGTATGTATCACTAAAATTAAAACCGGCTTTGGTACAGGCGGCTGGCAATTAGCTGCACTTCGCTGGTGTTCAAAAGCTGCAACAAAACCAATTATTGCAGATGGCGGTATTCGTACAAATGGTGATATTGCAAAATCAGTTCGCTTCGGCGCAACAATGGTCATGATTGGCTCTCTATTTGCAGGTCATGAAGAATCACCAGGTAAAACAATTGAAATCGACGGTAAATTATATAAAGAATACTTTGGTTCTGCATCTGAATTCCAAAAAGGCGAAAAGAAAAACGTCGAAGGTAAAAAAATGCACGTGGAACATAAAGGTCATTTAAGTGATACTCTTATTGAAATGGAACAAGATCTTCAATCTTCTATTTCATATTCCGGTGGTACGAAACTTGATGCGATTCGTAATGTAGATTATGTAGTCGTGAAAAACTCTATTTTCAATGGAGATAAGGTGTACTAGGAAACACCATTTCATACCTATTAGAGCTACATCGTCAATTATTACAATTGGCGGTGTAGCTTTTTATTATTACCTGAATATTTCAAACTATCATATTAGTGTTGATATAATTTTATCTTTTTTCCACCATTTTGGATTATTTATAATTAATTTTATCTAAAATGTGATAAAATTGACCCATCCATCTCAATCGTTTGAATCATTAATTACTACTATAAATTATTTATGTTCAAACCATAATTTAGTGTGTAGACATGATTCAAAATGGCAGAGAAATACTAAAACTAATCCGACGTAGCGAGGTATCTTTAATTGAAAAAATTTCTAAAATTGAATCTCCGTACAAAATTATTCAGTGCATTTTTACTAATTTTAGTAATTCCTTCTATTATTCTTGGGGCAATTTCATATGAAAGTACAAAAAAACAAATTGAATTCGAACAGGTTAATAGTGCAAAATCAATGGTTGATCTATTAAATTCAAATATTACAGATACAATCCAACCCAAAACTCATGATGTAGGGTATTTATCTAAAAAAGTCACGTCATCATTATTAGATACTTCAAAGAATTCAACCCTCCGAAAAGTATTAGATCAATATGTCAATGAACATCCTGAAGCTTCAATGGCTTATGTAGGTACAGCTAAAGGGAAGATGATCCGTATGCCTTACTTCGAGTATCCAAAGGATTATGATCCACGCGAGCGCCCATGGTATAAAGAAGCGCTTCAAAGTAATGGTGATGTTGTAATTACTGAGCCTTATATTTCCTCTACTAGTGGTAATTTAGTAATTACAATTTCAAAGAAACTAGCAGACGGATCCGGAGTGGTCGGTGTTGATATTGCTATTGATAAACTAGAGGAAATCGCCAATAAGGTTAAAATTGGTAAATTAGGCTATGTTTCATTAGTTGATAAAAATGGAAACTATATTTCGCATCCTCATATTAAGAGTGGAAACGCTGCAAAAGAATCATACATCAAACAAGTTTTCTCTAAATCATCGGGTCAAACAGATTACAAAGATCAAAAAATACTATATCAGACTAATAATGAAACTGGCTGGAAAATAGTTGGTACAACATTTAAATCTGAAGCAACAAAAGATGCTGAAGCGACATTAAATATTGAACTAATTGTAGAAATCATTTTCATCGTTATTGGTAGCATTTTAATCCTATTCATTGTTCGTTCAATTATAAAGCCAATCGACAAATTAAAAGCAAATGCACATAGATTGGGAGCTGGTGACTTAACAGAGGAAATTGCTATTCATTCAAATGATGAAATTGGAGAACTTGCTAAATCATTTAACACTATGAAAAACAATCTTTCTTCTTTAATTCAAAAAGTAAATAGTAGTACATCACTCGTTCGTTCTTCATCTGAAGAATTATCTGCAAGCGCTAGCCAAAACATTGCTGCAGCACAGCAAATTGCAGCTGCAATGCAACAAGTGACAATAAATACAGAACAGCAAACTAATAATATCGAACAAAATGCAAATTCTGTAGAGGAAATTGCGGATGGTATCACAGTTATAGCAGAAGAAGCTTCTGAAGTATCTTCTCTATCTGTTCATGCAACAAAACAAGCTGAAGACGGTGAACAATTCATTAAACAGACAGTATCTCAAATGGATTCAATCCATCAATTTGTAACAACATCTGATGCCAAAATTAAGGCTTTATATGATCGCACAAAAGAAATTGGGGCAATTTTAGATATCATTGGCGATATTGCAGGTCAAACAAATTTACTGGCCCTCAATGCATCGATTGAGGCTGCTCGTGCTGGCGAACACGGTAAAGGCTTTGCTGTTGTTGCAGATGAAGTACGGAAACTTGCCGAAAGCTCCCAAGAATCAGCTGCGAAGATTGCCTCACTAATTACTACGGTTCAACAGGATTCTGGAGAAGCTGTAAAAACGATGATTCAAACATTAGAAAACGTACAGGAAGGTATTACCATTTCTCAAAATACAGCTGCAAAATTTAAAGCGATTATTTCGAGCATGCGTGACATTACACCAAAAATCGAGAATGTTTCTGCGACATCTCAACAAATATCTGCATCCATCCAAGAAATGGCGGCTACTGCCAATATGCTAAATGACCATGCCAAAGATAATGCTGCGGCTTCCGAAGAAGTATCTGCTTCTACAGAAGAAACACTATCCTCAATGGAAGCCATGGAAGCATCTGCCGCACAATTACTGAACATGTCTGAAGAATTGCAAGATGTTGTTCAACAATTTAAAACGAAATAATAAAAAACAGCTCTAAGTGTAGTTTTATAAACTACCCTAGAGCTGTTTTCCTTCAATTTATATTTTAAGTAACTAAAATTGCCTCTATAAATAATAGATGCTTTTTAATTTATAGAAAAACAGTTACATCCTTCAAATCTTTTGTCTATTCTGGCTGGAAAACTGTTCCATCATCTAAATTAAACTGCCATTCCACACCAAATCGATCTCTTACGCTTCCATAGCATGGACTCCAAAATGTCTTTTGCAACTCCATCATCACTTCTCCACCATCCTGCAATACATTGAATGATGATCGAATATAAGCTTCATCATCGCTTACCACTGCTAATGTGATATTATTTCCAACTGTATATGGATTTCCTGGAAATGTATCAGAGAACATAATATCACTGCCACTAACTTTAATATTGGCATGCATAACTAAATCTTTTGCTTCCTCTGGTAATTGAGAATTTGGATCATTGTCAGCATCACCAAATGTCATAATTTGAGGCTTTTCTGTTTGAAAAGCTTTACCATAAAACTCCACTGCTTCACGAGCATTCCCGTTAAAAATTAAATATGCATTTACTGTCATTGATTACACTCCTTCTATTAATAAAGTAAATATTTATAACCACTTTTATTTTTTCTCCATCACTGCAAAATAATTATTTTCATCATCCGCAAAGTTGAACACTTTTCCACTAGGTATCTCTACTAAATCCCCTACTGTAATTTCTTTTGCTTTAAATTCTTCATATAAACTTTCAACATCATCTGTAAAAAACATTAAAGAAGGTGTTCCTAAGTTTAAGTTTGGCTCCATCTGCGCAACCAGTTGCTTATTTTGCAAAACGAAGGTTGTTTCAGCATCTCTTGTGGGTGCAATCTCAATCATTCGAAATTGCCCATTATTCACTTCAGAACGAACCGTAAATCCTACTTTCTCTGTCCAAAAACTTTTTGCTGCGTCCTGATTGTCTACATAAATCATGACTTGTCCTAATTGCTGTATCATTTGCATTTTCCTCCTGAATGTGTAAATACCTAATGCTTATTAATTATTTCGACCTCTTTCATATAAATTCCTTCCTAGCATAGATTTATATAAAAAAGGTGGGATCCTTTATTAATAATGATTTGCAATTTATTCGGTATTTTTTGCCTCCAACCGCTTCCATTTTAGAATTACCACAAAAAGGAGCTCTTATTCAACATGTTGATGTGGATGGCGATTCTGTAGAGGAATTAGTCAGTGCATACATCTATCAAGGCGATACCTTTCTTCTTTTGCTCAAACAAGTAAATTTTCAATGGCAGCCACTCGTTCATCTGAAAATAGACGAGCATACAATTGCTGGGCTACATGCGATAAGACTTGATCATCGTACCAAAAAAGTATTAGTAATCGAATGGAAAACAAAACATTTACCATCATACCTAGATTATTTATCATGGACCCCTGACGGATTTGAACGACTTCCGGTAGACTCTCCGCAAGTCGTCATTACGAAGAGTTATGGAGATGTAACTGGCGATGGTACTATTGATACGATCTACCTTACAGGTACGAAACAACCCGACAGCCCTTTTTGGCAAAATATTAATCTCGTTATTTTTCAGCATTCAAAAAATGCCTACGAAAATATCCCTCTGAAAGAAAATAGCGGTTATAACCCGTCAATTTTCCTTGGTGATTTTACAGGTAACCATGTAAAGGACATATTAATCACCATAGATACAGGCGGAAGTGGTGGCATAATAAATACTGATATTTACTCCTATATAAATGGAAAGACGGTTCAAATTTTCGATGGTGAAACCTATCAGCGACAATCAAAATACTCCGTCAATTACGAGGATTTTTATAAAGTTCAGGTGATTAGCTTATCACCAAAAAAGCGATATATTTTGGACATACGCTATAAAGGTAAGGAATACTTATCCGAAATTTATAAACTAGATGGTACATTAAAAGCCCCTATTAAAGGATGGGTTGACCCAATAGGAGGTCTTTATCCTATTGATTTTGATCGTGATGGCACGTATGAACTTCTAGCGTTTCAAAAGATTGCTGGTAGATATCATGCAGATGGCTTAGGTTATGTACAGAATGTATTACAATGGAATGGTAAACAATTTGTAACTGAACGCCAAAATATTTCTATTGAAGGCGAGGATTTATAAGAGATACCAGTTTTACGCGTACGTTCCGCTTTAAATTAAAAACCATCTAGCTCAGACGAGTTAGATGGTTTTACATTCCATTATAATAATGATTCATTAATTGAATTCTGAAAAAGTGGATATTATTTTACGTTTTTTAATACAAATTTTTGATGTTCGTATTGATCAAAGTTTAGAGCAATCTCTAAGTAATTACTATTTGCATCTTGTAACTCTAATCCTTGGTTGACTAGCCCTTTCCAAAGTGCTACGTCTAATGCATAAGGAGTTTCATGTTGAAGAATATCTACAAGGTTTTTAGATAGAGCAACTTGATACGTTTTCTCGCTATTTTTCACACATAATGCATATGTTCTCCAAGTCTCAACTGTAACTTTATAATCTACATGCCACTCTTGTAACTGGCTTTCAATATCATTTGCTACACGTTTGAAAAACTTTCTTGTTGCAAAATTATTCGCCATGGTTGATCTAAAAAAAGTATTTGTATTCATCTCAATCGCTCCTTTGCTTTTCATTACCTAGTTATCTTATAGGTATTATATTAAATTGTTTGGAAGATGTAAACTAATATCTTAAAATTGTTTTGAAAAGCTGAATGGCGAATATTCGTCCTATAATACCCTTTCATATTTTAATGTTCTTTAGCATAAAAATTTGGTACAGGGTATCTATAGATAACATTTATTTTTACCCTAAATAAAGTAGAGAGAAATTTTTGAGTACAAGCAATTATTTAAAATAAAATGGAACAGGAGAGAAAAATTGCAGAAGATGCTGCCAAGGAACAAGCCATTAAGTTTGATACTGAGAAAAAGGCAAAAGCAAATGCTGAGACAAAAAAGGCCTCAGCTAAGAAAGCCGTTAAAGAAAAGGCCAACAGAGGCTATAGAGCAGGAATCTCTTATAACCAACTAGCCAGTATTTCAGATCAATATTTGGATAGGCCATTCCCAATGTCGGCACCATCATTGGTCAATGAAAAGCCTGTAATGAATAACACGGGGAGTTATCCAAATGTTACTTTTGGATAACTCCTTTCATGAGGCGAAAATCGCGAAAACCAAAAGTCTTTTTTGGTATCCTGAATAGTATGAAGGGGTTGCTTAAAAGTGATTTTCTACACTTTTAAGCAACCCCTTATTTGTGGAACAACATATCATATAAGCAATAGGATTTACTATTTAACTTTGATAATACTAGATTTACTCTTGTTTCCAACCTTGTTCTTTGCAAACACAGTAAAAGTGGTACCTTTCTTTTGCTTAGCAATTTTTATATAAATTTATTACCAATTCGTTTATTCTAAAAACTTGCTTTCCATTTCATCAAAAAAAGCCTTGGACAATTGTTCAAAATCCTCTGCGTTTAATTTAATTTCATCGCCAATTTCATATTTCAAAATTGATTTTTCTGATTTATATTTGATTGATTTTTCAGCTGTTAGCTTATTATCGTGTTCCATAATTGAATTACACAGCATTCGTACTTCATTTAATGGATTGCCGTCTTTTTTTTCCAACGTTCTACTCCTATGGCAGAAGTAATGATCTAATGCTAATACCATATGATGAAAGAATTCCGGCTCAAAGGATTCGAATGCTGAATTTAATTGTTCTTTATTTGCTTCAGCTTGTTTTTTTGTTGCAACTAGATTTTTGTAAGATGCAAGTTGTTGGTTAACTTTTGTGCGACATTCGTCAATATATTCTTTAGGCTAACTATTCATTGAAAGCATAGATGGATGATTCCTTTCTATATCAAGCTTTTATTTTGCATGGTAATTTTATCACATTTTATAAATAATCGTGTTTTGTACTTCAATATTACTGAAGAGGCATAAGAATTTAAAGATTTACGAGTTTATTTTATTTTTTGTAATAGAAAGAAGTTGTCCAAAGGCTACATTTGGACAACTCTTTTTTTGCGACGATCTGCCGTTAGACATTTACTCTTACATTTCCCAATACAAACAAATGAAATTTTGGAAATATGGGTACTAAGCCAAAACGGGCCTTATTCTACTACATATAAATATCGTAAGGAAGATTAGAGCATCTGGAAGAGGTGATACGTACAAATTGACCGTAACAATACATGATTAATATTAAAAATCAAGCCAGGAAGGAGGTCAGAATATATGCAACCAATGGCTTGGGTAACCATTATTACTTTTTTGGTTACTCTTGTATTTATTCTTTGGAGACCTAAAGGTATTAATGAAGCTATACCTGCTACGGTTGGCGCTATTATTGTATTACTAAGCGGAAGTGTCTCGCTTACTGAACTTGGGATCATTACAGAAACCATAAGTGGCGCAGCCGTTACCATTATGGCAACAATCGTTATGGCAATAGTCTTAGAGAGCTTCGGCTTCTTTAACTGGGTCGCAGAAAAATTGGCAGAAAAAGCTAGGGGATCAGGTATCCGCCTATTCTGGTATGTGAATCTTTTATGCTTTCTTATGACGCTCTTTTTTAATAACGACGGTAGTATTTTAATCACAACACCTATTCTGGTTATGCTATTAAACAATATGGGCTTAAAAAACCATCAAAAAATTCCATATCTGTTGTCTGGGGGGTTAATAGCAACTGCTTCAAGTGCCCCTATTGGTGTGAGTAACATTGTAAATTTGATTGCACTAAAAATTGTGAATATGAGTTTATATTCACATACGGCAATGATGTTCGTTCCCGCCACACTTGGTTTGATCCTGTTAGTTGTGCTTCTATTCTTAAGATTTAAGAAGGATTTACCTAAAGAAGTTCCAACAAAGATCACAGGATTATCACTTCCAAATTACCATCCTCTAAAGCAAAGTTCTTTATATGCTTCAGGGAGTGACCGTACAAAATTTATGCGCAACATCCTACTATTCGTCTTCGCCGTGCGTCTTAGCCTTTTTGCCGCTTCTTTTGTTTCCATTCCTGTTTCCCTTATGGCTGTTTTGGGTTCACTTGTTCTTTTAGGATGGCGATGGATTTACCTAAAAGTACCTCCAAGTGACATGTTGAAAAAAACCCCATGGTATATCATCATTTTTGCGTTTAGTATGTATATCATCATATACGGTCTTAACAACATTGGTCTAACGGAGTGGCTGATCCAGTTTATGCGCCCAATGGTTTCTGGGAGCCTACTTCATACGAGCGTGTTAATGGGGATACTACTTTCTATACTCTCAAACATATTTAATAATCACCCAGCTCTTATGGTCGGAACGTTGACATTAACGAATATGAATCTAGATCCACTTTCCTTAAAGGTCGCCTATTTGGCTAATGTTATTGGGAGTGACGTCGGCTCACTTTTACTCCCAATGGGTACACTAGCTACACTAATGTGGATGCACATCGTAAGACGTGGAAATATAAAAATTACTTGGTGGAAATACATTAAAGTTACAATTGTTGTGATACCACCTGCTGTGTTATTTACATTAGTTGTTTTATATTACTGGGTTACTTGGCTTTTCTGATAGATGGTTAACAATTGAGTATTATAAGAAATATAGATGAAGACTCTTACTAACTTTGTAGAATTATTAAAAGGCTTACTGCAACAATGAATACTAATAAAAAATAGTTAAATGAGAAGCTCAGGGAAAACGATGTTATGTAAAGCATAAAGAACAATACAATTATGGTATCTGACTCAATCACTTCTAAAAAAATTTTTAGACCACGCAATTTGAGTATTGTACTCTTTTAAGTTACACCGCCAGATTATTAACATGTCATAAAAATCCCACAATTATTAACCTTACAAATTACCTTTTTGATATGAATAATAGCAGCCTTTAGTAATACATTCAAAGATGCCTTTAATTCTCCTATCCACGTTTTCTACTTAAACGAAGTTGCGTGGTCAGTTTAAGTAGAAACCTTCATCTTACCAAAAAGTAAACACATTACAGTTACAGATAACTTTGATCTGACCCAATAAAGTTAGACAATATGGAGCCGACTTAATCAGTTCCCTAAAATACTACGATATACATATTGTTTCAAATCAAACTAGCATTTGATTTTTCTTTTTACTTTTCTTCTCTTCATACATTTGATTATCCGCTTGAATGAATAGTTCCTTCATGTTTGAAAGTGATGAAGCACTATACGCATAACCCTTCGACATTTTTATATAAAATGTCGGAGTACTGCTATTGAAAAAATTAATTTCATTTTGTACATTAGCCAAAAATTCTTCAATCTGCCATGGATCTGTATCAATTAATATAATTGCAAATTCATCTCCCCCTATTCTTGCAACAATTTCCTTCTCACTAGAGATTTTGTATAGTAAATTAGCTGCTTCTTTTATTAGTGCGTCTCCCATTTTATGTCCAAAGTGATCATTTATAGATTTAAGCTCATCTAAATCACATATAACAATTGCAACTGAAACGTCGCTTTCTCTGTCATAATATTCAAACTTCGATTCAAAGTATTCACGGTTATAAATATTTGTTAATGCATCATGGGAAACTTTATACTCCAACTTCGTCTGTAGTTCAACTTTTTCATTTATATTTCTATAAATCCCCTGAACTGCGACTACTTCACCATTCTCATAAACGGGTGTTGCATATTCCTCAAACCATATGTATTCGCCGTCATCCCTTTTCAGTCTAAGAATGATTGGTTTACTATAATCAAGATCTCCTGTTTTTTTCTTTAATAAAGTCTCATAATCTTCTGGATGGACAATATCAAAGGCTTTATCTGGATATTTCAAATGTTCCTTTAAAGAGTTAGGTCCAAGTATATTATCTATTACAGGGCTTAAATAACGATATTTTAAATTTGGCTTTGTGTCACAGTAATAAAGAATATCTTTTGCATTCTCTACAACTTGTATCATGGGACTTAAATGATTCATTTGTTGCTGTAGTTTTAATCGCTTCGAGTTTAACTTAAGGCATACTACGAAGAGCCCTATTAGAAGTAATACAGCTAAGATCCACATCTAAAAAAATCCTTTCTTCTTATAATGGTTAACAAGTGATTTATGTAATAATTTTAACTTAAATTATATATTTTTCTATTTTTATCTCATTATACCTTTAATTGCTATTTTGATGGGAATATATATCTGCAATATCTGATATACTTTTTATTTTTGGAGAACTTGTATCGTATTGCTTGATTTAGCCAGACTAAATCTATTAATTGTCTTAAAATTGGTCAATTAAAGCTTTTCGATTTTTAACGCTTCAACGTAATAAAGCGCTATAATATTGCGAATAGTTCCTCTTATTCGACAAAAATCTCGCAAATTCGACATTTTTGTTTGACATTGATTATATAAATGTTTAGAATTTTTATATAATTTAAATAGAATTGAGTGTATCCAATGAAAAATACTATTTTCCGAAAAAAGTCCGTTGATGAGCTTTTACATCAACACGGAAAAGTTCAACTAAATAAAACTCTTGGCGCATTTGATTTAATGCTACTGGGTGTTGGTGCTATTGTTGGTACAGGAATATTCATCTTACCAGGAACTGTTGCAGCTGAACACGCAGGTCCAGGGATTATTTTCTCCTTTATCATTGCTGCTATTGTTTGTGCATTTGCTGCCATGTGCTACTCTGAATTTTCTTCATCAATTCCCGTAACAGGTAGTGCTTACACATATAGCTATGTCGTGTTTGGGGAAGTGATCGCTTGGATTGTCGGTTGGTCATTAATATTAGAATATGGATTAGCAGTTGCTGCCGTAGCAACAGGCTGGTCAGCCTATCTAAACTCGTTATTAGCTGGTTTCAATATTCATATACCACAAGCATTATCAGGTGCATTTGATCCCGCAAATGGGACGTATGTAAATTTACCCGCAATATTAATCATTCTAGTAATCGCATTCCTATTGACTATGGGTGTGAAAGAATCAACAAAACTTAACACAATCATGGTTGGCTTAAAAGTAGCGGTTATTCTTCTATTCATCATTGTCGGTGTATTTTATGTAGAACCTGCAAACTGGAAACCTTTCATGCCATTTGGTACAAGTGGTATTCTATCCGGTGCTGCTCTTGTATTCTTTGCCTATCTTGGCTTTGATGCCGTATCATCAGCTGCTGAAGAAGTGAAAAATCCACAACGCAATATGCCTATCGGGATAATCGGTTCACTACTCATCTGTACGGTTTTGTATGTTACTGTTTCACTTGTTTTAACAGGAATGGTCCCTTACACAGACTTAAATGTCAGCAACCCCGTAAGCTATGCGATGCAACTCGTACATCAAGATTGGGTGTCAGGTATCATCTCTCTAGGTGCAGTCATTGGGATGATAACAGTAATTCTTGTTATGCTATACGGTAGTACTCGTCTTATTTATGCATTTAGTCGAGATGGTTTACTTCCAAAAGTGATGTCAGAAGTGAATCCAAAACATCAAACGCCTGTAAAAAACACTTGGATTACAGCAATCTTAATCGCTTTCTGTGCAGGCTTTGTTCCTTTAGACAAGCTAACTGAGCTTGTCAATATGGGTACTTTATTAGCCTTTACTGTTGTATCAATTGGCATAATCCTTTTACGTAAGAAAAAGGATATTCCAACTGGTGGATTTAAAGTTCCATTCTTCCCAGTCATCCCAATCATCTCATTTGCTCTATGTATTTTCTTAATGACTCAATTATCTCTACACACAATTATTTTCTGTGGAATTTGGATGATTATAGGCTTAATCATTTACTTCATTTATGGCAAAAAACACAGCTTATTAAACAAATAACCAAAAGCCCATATGGCACACTGCCATATGGGCTTTTTTGTCGAAATTCCGAATGCCTATACATCCTCTGTCCATTAAGATATATTAAAAGCAGGTGATGACATGAAAACAAACATTTACTTAAACAATGAAAAGCTGATCGCAGGGATCACTCTAAGGGATGAAGGCGAACCTGAACAAGGCAATATGGCGCTTCACGCTTGTGTGAACCCTGATGATGTATTAGTAAATCGTAAGAAATTAGCCGACTATCTGAATTGTGAGCTAGATCATTTTGTTTGCGCCAATCAAACTCATAGTGCAAATGTTCATAAGGTAACCCTTGCTGATAAAGGTAGTGGTGCTGAAAGCAAGGATACTGCTATACCGAATACCGATGCCTTGTACACTTATGAGCCAAATCTATTTTTATGCTCTTTTACTGCCGACTGTGTGCCAGTAACTTTTTATAATGAAGTGAATGGACTGATTGGCGTGATTCATTCTGGATGGCAAGGGACGGTCAAAGAAATTTCTTTGAAAACCTTTGAGCATCTAAAACAAGTAGAACAATGCAATCCAAGTGATTTTCATATCCATATTGGTACAGCTCTAAGCCAAAAGAAATTTGAAGTCGATGAAGATGTTTACGAAAAGTTCAAAAACCTTGGTTACGCAGATGACTTTATGTATTACAATGATCAAACACATAAGTATCATATCGATAATCAACAAACTGTTAAAAAACAATTTGAACTAGCCGGAGTACCTTCTGACCACATTATGATAGATCCTACTTGCACGTTTTTAAACCCAGAAGGATTTTCTTATCGCCAAGATAAAAAAGCAGGCAGACATTTAAGTTTTATTATGAAAATGGGCAACTAACTACATGGAAATAAAATCAAAAGCATATCATTCATACATTGATATGCTTTTTTATTATCTGTTTTTTAATTGTGGAGACTCAATTACTAATGATTTTGCTTAGTTCTACAATTCAAAATGAGTCTCAAAATAAAATAAGGAAAATTAGGTTTTAGTACCTTGCAATGTATAATACTGGATGTTATATTATAGCCAACAAGTAGTATTTAAAGCACTGTACTATACAATGAACAGTAGCGAAATAAAGGAATGAGGTGATTGAATTGTGAATGTACAATTTAAAAAAGGTGTATTAGAGCTTTGTGTACTCGTGCTATTAGATAAGCAAGATCGTTATGGATATGAACTAGTACAAAAAATTTCTGACCAAATTGAGATTTCGGAGGGGTCCGTTTATCCTCTTTTAAGACGATTAACGAAGGAAGAATACTTTACAACCTACTTACAAGAATCATCAGAGGGCCCTTCTAGGAAGTACTACAGATTAACGGCCAAAGGAAGAGAATATCTTCATGAGCTCATCAATGATTGGAAGAAATTCGCAAAAGGTGTTAATCAATTAATAAAAGAAGGTGAGAATTTTGACTAAAGAACAATTTCTAAAAAATTTAAATTCAGCTTTAGAGGGAATATCATCAGTTGAACGCCAAGATATTTTAGAGGATTATGAAGAACATTTTGCAATTGGATTAGAAGAAGGAAAAACAGAAGAACAAATTGCTGCATCTCTAGGCACACCCCATCAAATTGCCAAGGAGTTACTTGCAACGTATAATCTTGAAAAAGTTGAAACAACCGCTACAACGGGGAATATTTTCCGTGCGGTGTGGGCTGTGATTGGATTGGGATTTTTTAATTTAGTCATAGTCCTTGGCCCATTTATAGGGGTATTAGGCATGGTTTTTGCTGGTTGGGTAGTAGGGGTATCCTTTATCGCCTCACCTTTACTTGTCTTAGTGAATACTGTCATTGGGACTTTTGAACTTTTTGACTTATTTGCATCAATTGGGCTTTGCGGACTTGGACTATTTATTATATTAGGCATGTTTTTTGTCACAAAATGGCTTACTAATGGATTTGTAAAGTATTTGAAATTTAATGTATCTCTTGTGAAAGGTGGTTTAAAAGCATGAGTAAGATTTTAAAAATCTCAATTATTGCGCTCGTTCTTCTATTAATTGGTGTAGTTGGTGGCCTTCTAACTTTTCGCTCTAGCAATGAAGTGGTTTCAGTTGCAAAAACAAAGGAAATTACTAATCCAGATATTACGGCATTAGATGTTAATATTGAGAATGCAAGTGTAGAAATAATCCCTACAAAAGGCAATACCACTAAAATAGAACTAAAAGGCAAGAAATCATCTTCCTCTAAACAAAAACTATCAGCTACAGTTAACGGCGAAACACTTTCGGTTACATTAAAGGATCGTCAGTTTAAATTCTTTAATCTGAACGTTCTGGCAATACCACTATCATTAAAAGTATATGTTCCAGAAAAGTCATACAAATCGATAAAAGTAGAGTGCGATAACGGAGTAATAAAGATAGCAGATCTACAAGCAAATGATGTTTATACTAAGACAGCTAACGGCCGTATTACTTTAGAAAATATAAAATCGACTGAGACGAGTGTGAACTCAGATAATGGCATGATTGTTCTAAATAATGTAGAAGGAAAACTTTCTGGGGAAACAAACAATGGGAAAATCACTTTAAAAACAAAAAGTTTAGATCGTCCCATTCAATTAGATTGCGACAATGGAAGTATTACCGTTCAAACAGAAACAGAACCGACAAATGTAACATTTGATGTTCATGTAGACAATGGTACTGTCAATGTCCTTGATAAATACAGGAACTCCGCTGTTATTGGCAAGGGACAAAATTTAATCCGGTTAACTACGAATAATGGACGGATTACAATAACGAAGTAAATGGCTAGACCGGCCTTGTTTGTAGATTGAAATTCACCATCTGAACAGAAGAAAATATTGGATGCTATTGGAGCAGCTAAGATCATAAAGCACATCCATTTTCATACGATGTGCTTTTTTGTATTATAGGAGAACATCCATGGCAAAGAAATAAGCTTTTTTCAATTCCCCACATCCACCTTTTTAATCTCACGCCCACAATTATTAATACCTAAAAATAATCTTTTATTTGTAAAAATCAGTGATTAAACTTACTTTTTAATAATTTTATAATAAAATATCCAAATCGCCTTTTTTTATGATATATTTGACATAGGTAATTTGGTAAATAGATCAATTTAAACATTTTATAGTACTCATTACACGTTTTTATTATTAATCATAATATTTCCAAATTAATGTACGAAGGGAAGGAGGATATTATTATGAAAGTCACATTAAAAAATGATTCTGGTTTAACTAAAGAAGTAAAAATCGGTTTTAGTTGGACAACGTTTTTCTTTGGATTTATCCCTGCTTTGTTCCGTGGAGATTTAAAATGGGCTGCAATCATGTTCATTTTAGCAGCAGTTGCCGGCGTAATTACAGCAGGATTTGGAGCTTGGATACCAGGCCTAGTTTTTTCTTTTATATACAATAAATTGTACATAAAAGACTTGATTGAAAAAGGCTACGGTCCTATCAATGATGAGGATCAATCTATACTACAACAAAACCAGATTTTATCTAAATAGCATAACTTGGGTATTTCACTAAATACATATCTATTTAATAATTATGCAATTTTGTAGATTTAGGAACTTCCTATTTAATCACAGATCATGGAGAAATGTATTAGTTACTATTTGAGTAATCTTATCCATATTATCTGATGTAACAACACCAAAGGTATCAATCCAAATTAATGAAATAAGCTCTATTTCAAAAAAGACAGAGTCACTAAGTGACTCTGTCTTTTTTAAAACATCCAAAAACTTATATACGATTTGAAAAAACCGATTTTCTATTTATTTAGAAAACCGGCTTTCGTTTTTTATTTTTTGAAAGGATTGTATGTAAAATCCACATATCCTATCCCTCTCCTTTTAAGAGTCCTATAGGCAAGTAATAAGAAAGGTTATTGGTGATCATACCTCCCACTCTATAACCGAGTGCTGCTGATTTCCCGTTAAGCAAAAAACTTCCAAGCAGCAGCTTGCCTTCCTGTTTTCCCTTTTCACTTTTAAAAGTTATTGTGGGATGCTCGACAAATTGTTGATAAACAGGGATGTATTCCGAATAAGACTTTTGGACGTCAGAGTGGATTAACTGGCCATCTTTATTAAATATTTCTACCGTGTCCCCTTCTCTCCCAAAGGTAGGCTTCTTCACATAAGAAAGACCCTTTTGTAAAAATGAACCCGATTCAAGATAAGTCGGAAGAAAATATTCCTCAATCCACATATGCTCTTCTTCTGTAAAATAAGGATGTTGCTCTTCATGCAATCCCCAAATAACTGCCTGAACTACTTTATTTTGTAGTAAAAAGGCAGAAGGCGGATTAATGATCGAGAGCTTCTTCTCCTCAACAAGCTCTAATAACCATAAACCAATTGGATTTCCTTCCTCATCTTCATCTGTTATCAAACTTTCTATCGGGAATGTTTGCCGATAAAGGATATCTATTTTGATACCATCCTCATCAAAAAGCCCCACACCTTTTTGGATCTGAAGCTTATGGAGAGGAGTAAATTTAGATGGCACACTTTTTTGAAGATACAGTACGGTCTCGCGATCCTCGACGTTATCCTCATGAGCAGTAAAAACAATGTGTGGGGATTTCTTATTTGTGCTTTGGTATACGCTGTCACGAACGGCTTTTCGTAAATATCGTTCCATCCCCTCATTTGGATTCTCCACGCCAAATTCTCGGCATACCATTCCATTTATATAAAATAATTCTTTAATAAATGTAGGCGTATCGGCATTGATTTCAATACATTTATAACTATCTCCATATGGAATAAGGTCAAGTCGCGAAATAACACTCTCGACCGGAAGTGTTTTTAGTCTTATAAATGAAAGTGTGTCCTTTGGGAAACCCATTTCAAGAAGAATTTCATCGGGCACTTTTCGAAGTAAGGAACCTATTTTAAAAAATATAGAGCCAATACGTTCACTAATAAGACGGATATGAGCAACATCCTCTTGGTTTAAAAGCTTTATATCATAAAGTGCATATTCCTCACCATAAAGATCTGCCCAAAAGCCTTCCATTTTTCCATATAACTGCTGTCGTTTTGTATGATACATATGTACACTCAGTCCTGTTCTAAATCCTTGACATAAATCACATATACGCCTCGATCCTCATCAATCTCTGTAGAGGTTACAAGCTTTTGCCCGATTCCTGGAACATCAACAACATCCTTTAAAAGAAAACGCAGAACATCAAAGTGAGAAATACTTGAAATGCGAGAAAACAATCGAAAATTTTCTCGTTCATGAGGGCTACGAAACTCAATATGTATACCTTCACCACGAAAGCTTTTTTCATCTTCACCTGGCAGATTCCTTCCTATTTCTTTAATCACCAAAATGTCATTTTCCCCATCCATCTCATTTGAAGTGAGCTCGTATTGGGTTCCTCTTATTATGAAATATGTACATAGCTGTCTTGCGTAAAATTCATCTATTCCAACATTCGGAATCGTATATTCATAGAACGGCTCATAGTAATCATTGCCTTTATCAATATAATACTTTAATTGTTTCAATATACTTCCCCGCCTCAATTAGTAAGATAGACATTTTGCTAAAATCCAACCAACTGCTAACGATAACGATAATAACATCGTACCTACTGCTCGATTATCCTCTTCGATTGCTTGATGAATACTAAAACGGATCGTGATGGCTTCTGCTAGTATAAACACAATAATTTGGGATACGATCCCGATGACTCCCCAAATCGCCATATCAAGCAGCGATACCGAATATTCAGCAGCGGCTCCTAAAACAATAGCAAGACCAAAGATCTTCCCACCGAGTGACATTGCCGCTGTTACATTTCTCTCAGCAATCAACTGAAATTCCTTTAACTTCGGCGTGCTAATAGCAAATAGTGCAACTCCCACAAGAAGCAGAAGCAAGGCTACTCCTAAATAAGATAGAAAATTGATATATAAATTCACATTCATCCTCCTTTTTTGCTTTAAACATAATTATTTTATCCCCCGAAGCTTTTAAACCCACTACCAAATCCAGAACTCGCCTTAATTCCTCCTTTAAATGAAGAGCTTTTTTTATAACTTTTATAGCCACTGCTTTTTAATAGTGAATTTTTATTGTTATAATAATGGCCGCCATAGTAATAATGACCATTGTGACTTGAACTGCTGTCATCACATGCCCAGACACCTTTATTGTCGTCCCATTCCCAATCATCACAATTTTTATCAGTAGGTTTAGGAGGGAGATTAGCGCTATTTGAACCGCATCCAGCAAGACCAAGTGAAAGTGCAGTCGTTGTAATGCCTATCATAATTTTTTGAGTTTTCCCCACTATTTTCACCCCTCTTCCTTTTTGCAATATATTTTACGAACTAGTCTCAAAAAAGATTCAAAAATATCAAATGAGACTGTTTTATCAACTTAATGTCACTTAAATCCGAGTGTCTTTTCGGTTGTATCCATGCCTTTTACCAAAATGGCATGAAAGAAGTGGTTTTTAATGGATTGAATACTTCAATCCTAATAATTCAAGATGAAACTGTGCTAGGGAAATTAGTTAATACCTCTTTTTTAATAGATGAAGAATTATCGTTGAAACAGGCTCTATTCGATTATTATGTAGCGAAGAAGACCCAAATCCATAAGACTTAATACTTGAATAACGACGAAGCTATCAATGTAATGGTGGATTGTATCTTGGAAAAACTAGCTATCTAATTAAAAAAGCTATCATTTGTATGACAGCTTTTTGTTAGACCGTTGGGAAAGTCAATCTCTCAACGGTTATTGTTTACTATTGTTCAACTTTTGTATTTCACCAAAGCCTTAAAAGCATTAAAAATGCCCCTTATATGGTTACGTATACTTCAACATCTCAGCAAGCTCATATAGGGAATTGTACTGTTTGATTCGATAATGACGGCCTTCCTTTTGCAGATATCCTTTATCACAAAATTGTGCGATCACATACAATAAATGCCGATAGGAAACGCCTAAATAATCGCAAACCGTTACATGTTTTTCCTTATAGATTCCCTCATCAACAGTTTGCAAAATAAAATCAGCAAGCCGAGTTTCAAGTGGGAAAGCAAGACTTTGTGAATACTTCGCAGCCATATGTGTTGCTTTTACACTTAAAAACTGGGTTAGTTCACGTAGAAATGTCACATCTTCTAGCAATCGTTCACGATAGCAATAGAAAGGAAGAGCACAACAAATAGTCTTAGTAGAGGCTTGAATCCCTTTTGTATAGTACTCCTCATTTAATAATTCCATTTCCCCAATATAATCTTTTGCTTTGATCATATTAATTAAAGAAACTTTCCCGTTTTGATGCGTTACATATATTTTTGCTTTTCCTTCGATAACATAAAATAAGAAATCTGGTCTCATGCCTTCTTGAATAATCCATTCATCTCGTTGATATTCCCGTACTTCTATTAACTCTTCAATCGAAAAAGAAAATAAATGTGCAATGGAGTTTTTCTCTAAATAGCTTCGCTTATTCTTACCTTTATAAATTTCCATTTTCCACCTCAATAATATGAGATATCTCATATTGTTGTAACTATCTCCATGATATCATGCAAACAATGGAGGGAATACAGAATGAGCACACAATACTGGATGAGCAGACAGTTTTTTAGTTTTTTTATAACATGGGGCATTTTCCTACCTTATTGGACAGGATGGATGATTTTTGCAAAAGGTATTACGGTTTCACAAGTTAGTTTAATTATGAGCTTAGGTTTGGTCGCAAGAGGCCTTTCTACATTAGTTGCATTTCCTTATTTTTCAACGAAGTTTAGTAGTAAAACCTTATTAAATATAGCTGGAATTGGAACACTAATCGCAATTATATGTTATATTCCAGCAAATTCCGTTACCGATTTACTTATGGCAACATTACTTTTGCATATTTTTTACCCAACGTTGATGCCTGCTTTAGATACCGCTGCAGGCGTACTCGTACAGAATAAACAATTAAAACATTATGGGAGAAGCCGCCAGTGGGGATCCATTGGGTTTGTTGTGGCTGGCATGATTTTAACATTTTTTACAGGCATGCTTGGAGATGAAGTAATTTTATGGGCACTGTTACTCGGCACATTGGTATTCGTATCTCTAGGTTTTATGCGTGCACCCGCTATTTTATCTGAAAAGCCACCAGTGGAACAAACAGACAAAAATGGTTTGTTAGAATTATTGCGCATCAAAAACTTTGGTTTGGTGCTCATTATTGTGATTTTACTGCAGGCTGCACACGCTTCCTATTACAATTATGGCTATCTTTTTTTACAGGAAATCCATGCACCCAAATATTTAATTGGTGGAATACTTAACATTGCAGTTATCGCAGAAATCTTTTTCTTCTCAATAGCAGATCGGAAATTTCATAAATTTTCAGTAGGCTCCTTACTAACACTAGCGGCACTTGGCTCAACTATACGTTGGATATTGGTTTTTGCCTTTCCAAATGTTATTGTTTTCTCTATCGCACAAACCCTGCATGCATGCTCGTTTGCAATGGGGCATTATGCATTTATGAAATACTTAATCAATAATATTCCACATGCAAAGATTCCGAAAGTACAAGGCATGTATTCCGCACTGGCACTTAGTTGGAGTACTGCAGTATTCACCATTTTCGGCGGCTATTTATACCAAATTGAGCCAAGATACGCCTTTATCGGAATGGTTGTTTGTACCATTCCATCAATGTTACTTGCCCTTGTTTATAGGAAATTGGAAAATAAAAAGGATCTGCTTTAAAGCTATAAAGAAAGGACGATCCACTTTCTACTACTTCTAAATTGTAGTAACACTTCTATTCAAAAGATAACAACATAATCCGGCATCTTATCTGTTGAAATCCACTTATTTAAAAATATTAGCTAAATAAGATTGCATCGATTTAGGTAATGATTGGAAGAATAGTCCTTGATATTTGATATCGAGTAGACCAGCCATAAAAATAATAATAATGATTAATATTAAAAGGGGTTTCTTATTCTTTTTAGAAATGCATTTCATTAGGTTCCCCTCCTTTGAAAATTAACGTTATAGTTAGCAAATTAAGTATATATTACCGGATGCAATATTTATATTATTTCTTGCAAAGCTAATATCACTTACTAATGATAAGGTTCACCTTAAAAGATTTAAATAGTTTTTTACTAAAATGCTTCGTTTAACAATACTGTTGCTATTTCAATAGTTTCGCTACTGGCGAACCTTTCCCGCAGGATTATGAATAAACCTCTCTGAATTAACATTGCACGAAGGAAATGGAATGCATTTTCGAGGATTCGCCACCTTTCATTCAAGTATGATGCGTATTATCCACTATATAACAGAGCCTACTAATGTAGGTTCAATTCATTCTTTGTCACCCTTATTGGAAATGTTACATAAATTAAAATGAAACTGTTCAAAATGTACTTATTTATTTTTTTCATTCAGATAAACAATAACCTAAACGAGATTGATTGATTGAGATTTGATAAAGAAAGGAATGGCTATGGTAAATTTTAAATCTTTTCGAGGAATCGTTACCCAGATAAATGATTTTATAATTGGGCAAAATGGAGAAGGAGAAGGTTGTTATAAACTAATGACGGTAGAAGATGGTGCTGGCGGCATTGTCAATTTTGTAATCTCACCTACTACTTACTTTGTAAATCAGGAAATTGTGATTCTCGGTGATCGGATTACTGGATATTATGATGGAGATGCACCTGTACCTATGATATACCCACCACAATATCGGGCACTTGTCGTTGTAAAGGAAAACAACTATCAAAATGTAAAAGTAGACTTTTTTAATAACCAATTAGTGAGTAGTGATGGCCAATTAAAATTAAACATCTCTCCCTATACCACTATCTTACTCACAAATGGGCAACCTTTTTCAAAAAATCCTACAAATCGAAACCTAATCGTGATATATGGTCCTACTACAAGAAGTATCCCTGCTCAAACCACACCTTATAAAATAATCGTTTGGTGTTAATACTATTTATAGAAATTTTATTTTCTACAATCCATTCTAACGATGATTAATGACTGATCAGCTACAAACTATATTTTAGAAGAAAAGCAGTCCAATCCGAACTAAGAAAATAACCCCCATACCATTTGTGAAACCGGCGGGGGTTATCGTCTTATATTACTGATCTTCCTCTTTCTCTTGCACTTCATGTAATTGCTTCTTGATCAGCTCTAAGTGTTCTCTATTTTGCTGAATTGTATCCATATGCTCACCATATTCTACTGCATTCGATAGTGCATTTTCTGCATGTTCTATTTGATTGAAAGCATGCTCAATCGCTATCTCCTCTGGGTGTGACTTTGCTTGCTTCAACAAACGCTCTGCCTTTTGGACAGAGTTGCCAAACAAAGTACTTGGATGATCCTGCTTCCAACTTACATCTGAATGCTTCGCCAATTATGCCTCTTCCCTTCCTGTCAATTAGATAAATGATCTAGATATAGTATTGTAAAATGTCCAGAAAATATGCACGGATGACTGACGAATACCTATGTATTCAAATAAATGAATTCTTGTACATAACTTTTACTATCGATATCAACATATCCTCAAATTAATAAGGTTGGAACTTGGGGGAACCTTTCCAAATTACACTAAATTTAATTAAAATCAAAAAAGAGGGTAACCATAATCAGGCCACTGAAAAAGTCAAAATACATGAATTTTAATAATAAAATTTTGTGATGCAATTTTTGTTGAAGTGGAATCAGCGAAAATTCTTTTTGCTCTGCAGGAGCAAGAAGAATTTTCTGCGACGAAGCTAGCGAAGCGATGCAGGAGCAATCTTTATCTGCGGGAAAGCGAGCCAGAGAGACCCCACAGCGCAGCGAGGAGGCTCGTCGGTTCGCCCGCGGAAAGCGAAGCTGATTCCACTTCATGTTATAGCAGATTTGTACTATAAAAATTAGGAATAAAATTGTTTCGTTTTTCAGTGCCCTCACCATGATAAATGTACCTTCAATATGTTCCTTAGCGCTCTTAATTATAACAACGTGGATATCTTCTCCAAAATTACACCCTTCAGCTTGTAAAGTGATTCCTTCAACTATTTGTACTAGAACAGTCAATAAAAAATTTCTACATTAGCACACAAATATGCCCTTCTACGATTAATTTTAACTAATTCCACAACTTTCCCTGATTAACGAATCTTGTTAAAAATATCAGATATTCATTTATTAATAACCTGGTTCTCTTTGAATCCGCCTAATCTATAGTTATTATACGGGAGATAGTTTAAACTCAACATGTTCGAGAAAATACACATCAAGAGTTAGGGGATATTTGAGATGTCACAATCAAACAACATTAAAATTGTAACAGCAGATCCATCTGGTATTGGTTTATTCGGTTTAGCAATCGTTACACTAGTTGCTTCATCAGTAAAGCTAGGTTGGACAGAAGGATTAGGTCTAGTTATTCCTTGGGCCATCTTTTTAGGGGGCATTGCACAATTTTATGCATCAATTTTAGATTCAAAACATAATAATGTTTTTGGCATGACAGCATTTGGCGCGTATGGTCTCTTTTGGATGGGAGTAGCGACAACTTGGTTTATCCAATTGGGTACCTTTGGTGAAGCACTGAAGAACAGTGCGGATGTTCATCAATTAGGCATTGTTTATTTAGGTTATCTAGGCTTTTCGGTTTTCATGACAATTGGCGCATTGGAAACAAACAAAGTATTATTTGGAATCTTCTTCTTAATAGACCTACTATTTATCGGTTTAGGATTAAGCACTCTTGGTATTATGGAATATGGAATGCATCTACTAGCAGCATACTCTGAGCTAGCAATTGGTCTTCTTTCTCTATACGGAGCAGGTGCTAACGTGTTAAACAAACATTTTGGTTTTGAATTTCTACCAATCGGTAAACCATTTGGGCTTGTTAAGCCTCGTGAAAAGAAGACTGCTACACAATTAAGTACTGAAAACTAATAAAATAGCTACGGCTTTGAGCAAGATATTCTCTCATAAGCCGTAGCTTTTTCTTTATAACTCTTTTAAACTATACTGTAGAATTTCAAGCAGCTACGCAATAAATCCATTGGTTTTCCACAAATCAGACTACCAACAACAACTATTTGCTATTAGTATTTAAAACAATGCCTCGCTCAAGAAATGCTAGAAAACTACATATGATACGGTTCTCCGTTATAAATCAATTTGAGGTTTTTTTATGACTGTTTCAGAAAGTCTTTTTCTTAACTAGTACAATAACTCAATATGTATTTCTATTTCCATCTTTCCAGCTTATCTAAATTTCTAACGAACATGCCTGCTAAAAATTTGGGTAAACCCATTTCAATACACTTTCCTTTTACAAACTCCTTCATCTCTTCTACAGATATATTTTTTTGAGTAAACTCTCCTTCCTGATAACAATGCTTACAATACATTGAGCTTCTTTCATGATTTATTTCAGTACCTCGGTCTTCTGACTTCTTAATTGGCATAGAACAGCTTTGGCATTTTTTTATATTCTTTCATCATAGTTCCTCCACATTTTATTCATTCAGCCCTAGTACTTTATCAATTTTTTTAATTCTTTTTAATTGAGGTGCTGTAAGTTCATTTTCTCTTCGTTTTAACACCGTTAAAAATACCTCTTTATTATCATTATTAGCAGCTATAAGAGTACTCTCAGCGTGTTGAGGGAGTTCTTTCGGTCTGCAAGTTTCTAAATGATGAAGCAGGAATGGAAAAATTCGTTCATTGTTTTCATTGCTTGCGGATGCTAACTTTGCTAAAGTTAATACCCCTTTATCAACAGTTATAACGGAGCCAGTTTTCATAGTTGAAAAAATCGTTTCAAGATGCTCCATCATAATCGTAGATGAAATTGTCGCAATGGTAGATAATGCTGTCATTGCACCCCAAACTAAACGGTTATTTCTACTTTTTAGTAAATTTATAAAGGTTAAAGCGTATTCACTTATAAGCTCTGGTTTAACTTCCCCAATTTCATATGCTACTTTAATACAATCTTGTTGAATTCCTTTATCCATATTAGATAAGTTTTGTATAACTTCTTTTATACCTTCAAGATTATGATCGTTAACTAATTCCTGTGCTAGTTCAATATTTGGTTCTTCATCACGACGTTGCTTCGAAGCCAGCTTAGGCACTATCGTCATATTATCCCTCTTTTACGTTGATATCATCCTATTCACATACTATCATATTAATCAGACAATATTATGTATTAAGTTTTACAGTAAACATTGGGACAAAGATTTACATACGAAAGCAGAAATAAACGATTTCCATTTAAGAAAATCGTTTAATCTAGTCTTTTTATCATATTACATAAATTAATTTTATAGATTATTACAAAAAACGCCTTTTACACTCCCATCAAATAAAACCTCATTTATTTGTGGTAGGGTTCACCCTTCATAATCCGAAAGCTACGATAAATCTGCTCTACCAAAACAAGCTTCATTAATTGATGTGGTAGAGTCATTTTACCAAATGATAGTTTATCGTCCGCACGATTTAGTACATCATCATGCAATCCTAGTGAACCACCAATGACGAAGGCAATTTTGCTGTGGCCATATGTCATGAGATTTTCGATGTCTTTTGATAGTTCTTCGGAGCTGCGCATTTTGCCGTTGATGGCTAGAGCAATTACGTAACTGTCTGGTGCAATCTTGGCAAGAATACGTTCTCCTTCTTTCTTTTTGACGATTTCCATCTCTGCTTCACTTAGTTGCTCGGGTGCTTTTTCGTCTGGAACTTCGATGAGGTCAATTTTTGTGTAGCCGCTAAGGCGTTTGGCATATTCTTCGATGCCCATTTTTAAGTACTTTTCTTTTAATTTCCCAACACTTACAATCGTAATACCCACAGGTTATCCACCTTTACATTCAGTTTACAAACATTTTATCCACAGGAGTTATGCACATATCCACAGGCCAATCCAATATATTGTATACGTTCATTTGTTCGCCACAATATATGTCGCTTGCTCGTCGCAATAACTACATTTTGTGGATAACTTTTCTTCTTCACTTATTTTTTCCATAATAGGGACTTCTTTTTCAGTTGCAACAAACATGTCTAAAGCGTGTCCTATATGTGTTTCACAGCTATATGTTTTCAAAATATTTCTTCCTTTCGATCTCTTTGATTTCCACAGACTTATGCACAATTTTTCAATTGTTATCCACAACCCATTGTAACAAATGAAAAGCGAGCAGGAAAGACCGGCGTTCTCTTTCCTTGCTCGCTTTGTGTATAGTTTATGTTTTAATTTTATTTATCCACATTAATGATTTAATGATTTTTTGCACTATCTCCTAATGTGATTGTTTTTTGAATTATTTCCCCACCACGATAAGCTTTGATTTTCACTTGATCGCCTACATGCTTTTTGTTGTAAAGGATTTTGCGTAGGTCAATTGAATTATCAATTTTTTCGCCATCCATTTCAACGATGACATCATATTTTTCTAAACCTGCTTTTGAAGCAGATGAATTTTTTATAACTTCGCTTACAACAACACCGGATGTTACTTCACTTGGTAATTTAAGTGTATTTCTTTGGTGATAAACTGGAACATCTGTTAAGTCAATGAGCGCAACTCCCATTGAAGGTCTTTCGACTTTACCAGTTCGTTGTAATTCATCAATTACTGGAATTGCTGTATTGATTGGAATAGCGAATCCTAGTCCTTCTACTGTTGATTCAGAAATTTTCATTGAGTTAATGCCGATTACTTGTCCTGCTAGGTTTATAAGAGCACCACCACTGTTACCTGGGTTAATTGCTGCATCTGTTTGTAAAACTTCTGATTGCCAATCTTCAGTGCCATCCTCATTTAAATCCACTGGAACTGTACGGTCTGTTCCTGAGATAACGCCAGTTGTTACGGATCCATAGAAATCCATACCTAGTGGGTTACCAATTGCAATGACTGATTCACCTTGTTTTAGTTTATCTGAGTCACCAAATGTTGCAACGGTTTTAACCTTTTTGCTTGAAATTGAAATGACAGCTAAGTCTGTCCAGATATCTGTCCCAACAAGTTTTGCCTGTTCTTTGGAACCATCTGAGAATGTTACTTCAAGTTGTTTAGCTCCTTCTACAACGTGATTGTTTGTCACAATGTATGCCTTGTCTCCCACTTTTTTATAGATGACACCTGAGCCACTGCCAACTTCTTGTTTACCAGTTTTTTCATTAGAAGAATTACTACTGCCACCATCTTGGAATGGGAACGTACTCCATAAATCATTTGGAGTTTCTTGAATGTTTGTAATTCCTACAACTGCATCCTTTGTTTTTTCCACTGCATCTGTTACATCAGTATTAATTGATGTTGATAGTTGTGGCGTTGCGGTTTTGTTTATTGCCGTATTCACATTTGAACTACTTGGCAAATAACCTATCATAGACGGTAGCAAAAGCCAAACAAGTAACGCACCGACGATTACGCCAACAACTCCACTAAAGAAATAACCCGATTTGCTGCCACTTTTTCTGCGACTTTTTGTTTCATCATTATCGTAATACCCCATTATTTTCTTCCTTTCTGAGATCTTCTGATTTGTTACTAATACTTTAACCTGTAAAGATTAAAATTAGATGAAAATAAATTAAAAATCAGTTCAAAATTACAAAAAAGAGTAGTGAACATATCTTAATTTCCCCAATTTACGCATAAAAAAACCCCCTAAATTGGGGGAGAATTTATTTTATACTGTGACTAGTTCCGTTGGCTCATTTGCATCTGTATCGTACAAGTTAACAAATTCACCGGGCATAATACCACATGACTGTAAAGTTTGTGAAACGCTCATTCTTGCTAAATCCTTCATATTATTATCTTTGCTCAAATGGGAAAGATATATACGAGTTGGTTTTTGTTCGACCACTTCACTCATTGCAACAGCTGCATCTTCGTTACTTACATGGCCAAGATCACTTAAAATACGTCGTTTTATAGACCAAGGATAGCGCCCCATTTGTAGCATACCAACATCATGATTGCTTTCAAAGACAAATGAGTCTGCACCTTTAATGATCCCTTTCATACGGTCACTTACGTAGCCCGTATCTGTAATAACAACAAGCTTTTGACCATTTTCATGGAAACTATAGAACATCGGGTCTGCAGCATCATGAGAAACCGCAAATGATTCGATATCTAAGGAGCCAAAGGTTTTAATTGTTTCCATATCAAATTGAAATCGTTGTTCCACAGGAATATTGCCCACTAATCCATCCATAGCTTGCCATGTCTTTTCATTTGCAAAAACAGGGATGTTATATTTTCTAGCAAGCACACCCACACCTTTAATATGATCGGAATGCTCGTGTGTAACTAAAATACCACTTAATTTTTTTATATCACGGTCAACCTTTTCAAATAGTTGTTCCATTTTTTTACCTGTCAGCCCTGCATCAACGATAAAAGAATGTTCTCCACTCTCTACATATATGGAGTTGCCCGTACTACCACTGGCTAATACACTGAACTGCATCGTAAAGACTCCTTACTGCTTTTTTAATTCTGTTTCTTTTGCATTTTGTTCGATATCAACAATTGTACCATCTACTGCATTGACGAAGTAATCCACTTCCCTCTTTTCTCCTTTTTTATCTTTAGGAAGAACAACGTGGATATACCATGTAGGTGATAATACTTGTGTCTCTGTTAATAGTACCAGCGTAGAATAACCGAGCTGTGTTTTTGTGACAGTTGAATTGGCAGGTAGATAACCTTTATCCAAAATTATCTTAACTGCTTGCGTTGGAACGAGTGTATATTTTTCTCCAAAGCTTTTTAGTGAATCGAACATTTTTTGTTCATAGCGAGTAATTTCTAAATCATCATTCCAATGAATTTTAATCTCCGCATTTTGATTGTAGTAGATCATACGGTTTTCATAACTTTGGAAGAAAATTGCTTCTTTTTCTTCTTTGTTTATTTTCCATAGCTTGTAGGAACCACCTTTATATACATTGTGTTCTACAAAGTCTGTCAAACTCTCATCTGTAATTTCCGTCAAGGGAGTTGGGCTGATGATCTTCGCTTCTAGGTCTGTTCCGTTATGAATCTGAATATGTTGATTTTGTAAATGAGATAATTCATCCTGTGAAAACTGCTTAATCTTACCTGAAATATAAGATACATTTTCACTTTCTGCAGCTTGTTCTTTGAATGTAATATTTTCCTCCTTTAGACGAGTTGAAATATTATCGGTCTCACCATTAAGTTCGATTTTCTTATCTTCGTTGTAATTTTTTACATACATCGAATAAAGGAAAACATTTAATATCGAGAATACAATGATGAAAATAGTTTTCGTTTTATTCCAATCCAACTTGTTCACCTCCTACTGTAGCAGGTGATAAGGGTGTCCATTCACCGTTTATCAAATAGAACCATGTTGGTTTAAGGATGAATACATTCAGACCATCATTTTTCTTTAAGTAATAACCAGGTCGAATTTCTTTAATCTCTTTGAAATCTACATTTTTAGTTTTCCTTAAGTGATCTATAACTTCTTGACCGTTCATGATCGTCAATGCATCGTTTTCAGGAACCGTTACTAATTTGTAATAAGGTCGTATATAACGTGCAATCTGATTGTCACCCCATACAGTTTCAATTTGAGTAGATGTCACAAGTGAAGCTGCATATACTGGATAATCTTCCTCATAAAGCTGATAAATAACCTTTTTATTATGGTAATCTAACGTATCATAACGGAAATCGCCAGTCCATCCGCCATGTTGATTGATAAAGTCAAATGTATTTAATATCAACTTTGATACTTCTAATGAATCAAGATTATCTGAAGCTGTTGTATTAACAAAATCCAATACCTTTTTATTGTTATTCACCGTCATCATAGATATACCATCTGTATAGTTTTCTTCGGCATTTGCATCATCTACGCTGTTTTTTACAATTTTCGGTTTGGAAAATAACGCATTCTTAAATCGATCTATAGATGAAGTAGAAATTAAATACGTATATTGCATCATTTTAGATTCTTCTGCTGGTAAATAAAATGAACTTCCTATATCACGCGTAAATGCAGTGTATCTTTCTAAGTTATGAGATTGTTCTATAACTTGTTTTGTAAAAATCCCTACACTATTAACATGTATTTTCGCTTTATATAATTGTTTTTTCTTTGTATTTGCAAAAAACACTGTTAGCTCTTCAGTTTTTGGAAATTGACCCCAACTAACAATCATTTGATCAAACGACATATTAACTACTTTGGCATCGTTTAATGGTAATAGACTCTGGAATATTTGATATGGTATTTCATCAGGGAAAAATAATGTAAAGCGATTGTCCCCCTCTACTAATCCATTCATCGTTGTACTATTGGCATTTTTTCTAACTAGTTCGAGATTGGTTACTTGCCAATTTTGCATCTGTTGCAAAATACTTTCCATTTCTCCATAGCGATCAGTACCACGCCATATACCACCTTCATGAAAAACCATTCGATAGGGCTTAAAAATCTCTACAAGCTGTCGTTTTTTCTCTACAGAGACATCAACAGGTCTTGTTTTTTCTATCGTTTTATAATTTGGTTTATAGGTCCAAATGGAAAATGTTAATGTAATACTTAATAACACCAAGACAAAGAGTATGACTGATTTTATCTGTTCGATATATTTCAATCCCACTCACCTGCCTCATCATCTTCATATGGTAATGTAAAGAAGATTGTTGTACCGACTCCCTCTTCACTTTCTGCCCAAATTTTACCGTTATGTGCTAAAATCATTTCCCGAGAAATAGCTAACCCTAGACCTGTACCGCCCATTGAACGTGCTCTTGCTCTATCTACACGATAGAAACGATCAAAAATGCGTTCTACATTTTCCTTTGGTATACCCATACCATCATCAGAAATCATCACAGTTAGTATCCCATCATTTGCGGTCATGCCGAAACGAATGTTACCGCCATCCGGTGAGTATTTTAAAGCGTTAGAGATAATATTATCAATTACTTGTGTAATCTTATCTGTGTCAATTTCAACATAGCATGGTCCTGTTGGGAGTAAACGTTTGAATTCGACATTTTTTGATTTCGACATTTCAAAACGGTCAATAATACGATTAAAGAATTTGTTGAAATCCACTATATCCGCATTAATTTCGTACTCTCTGCTATCCATACGTGAAAGTTGTAATAAGTCACTTACAAGACGAATCAAACGTTCTGTTTCAGTCTGCGTAACATTTAAAAATTGGGGTGCAAGCTCTTTGTTTTGCCATGCACCATCTGCTAATGCCTCTAAATAACTACGCATCGTCGTAAGTGGTGTGCGTAATTCATGTGACACATTCGATACAAATTCGCGTCGTTCCATTTCAATCTTTTCTTGTTCCGTAATATCATGCAATACCGTAATTAACCCATTAACAAAACCTGTTTCCTTTTGAATAACTGAAAAGTTTGCACGCCAAATATAAGGTCGCTCCGGAGAACTGAAATCTAGATTAATAGAATCCTTCATATGAATTAAATCCTCAAAAGTATGCTCATCTTCTAAACCTAAAACAGATACTAATGGTCTTCCCATTAACTCATTCTGTTCGCCATTTAAAAGTTTTTGAGCCGGCGTATTAATCAAAATAATCTTCCCTTTACGGTCTGTTGCAATTACGCCATCTGTCATATTTGTTAATACAGAGGCTAGCTTTCTCCGTTCACCTTCCGTAGTAGACGTTGCTTCCTGCAGCCTATTCGTTAAATGGTTGAAAGCAATTGCTAATTGTCCAATTTCATCATTACCGTAAACTTTAACTTTCCGAGAGAAATTACCTTTAGCCATAGCCTGTGCTTGTCTACGCATATCTGAGATTGGTTTTGTAATTGTTCTTGAGATGAAGATTCCTAGAATAATTGTAATAGCTAATGCTAACGCTGTACCACCGGCTAATATCTGGTTGATCTCGTTCATCTGTTCAAATATACGTTCAATATTAGATTTTACATAAACAACCCCTATTACCTTACCATTATTATCCACAATAGGAGTAGCGACTACCCATATTCTTTTTCTTGTCTTATCGTCAAGTGCAATTTTCTCATATTGGGTTTGTGCACTTATTGATTGGCTTACAATTCGATCCACTTCTCGTTGGCCGATAATTGACTGATTACTCACATCGGATGATGCTAAAATACGGTAACGTGGGTCTATTACTCTTATTTCTTTAATATCATCTGAAGATAATCCATTTAATACGCTCTTCAAGCTTTGTTCAAGCGTTGGGTCTTTATCTGTGCGCTCTTTTAATATTTCCTCTTTTACACTAAATTTCACAAGCTTTACACGGTCCGTAACGGATGTCTTAAAGTTATCTTTTAATGTATGTTCTAATTCCCTTGCAAAATATAGCCCAATAATTTGCATCGCAATTAATATGAGCAGCACATAAATCAGTACAAGTTTGACCTGTACTGATTTAAAAAAACGAACCTTTTGCATTATTCTTTACTCCTGTTCAGGATTTCTTAAATAATATCCAACACCTCGACGAGTTACTATCCATGTTGGATGACTTGGGTTATCTTCAATTTTTTCTCGTAAACGGCGAATAGTTACGTCAACTGTTCGTACATCTCCGAAATAATCATATCCCCATACCGTTTGAAGTAAATGTTCACGTGTCATTACTTGACCAATATGTTTTGCTAAATAATGCAGTAATTCAAATTCACGATGTGTTAATTCAATTGCTTCATCACGTTTTAATACTAGATATGCATCTGGTTGAATCACTAAAGAACCAATGACAATATCATTATTTTCTTCTACTACTTCTTCAGTTGTTGTAACTGTTTGATGTCTACGCATATTTGCTTTAACGCGGGCGATTAATTCACGTGTACTAAATGGTTTTGTCACATAGTCATCAGCGCCAAGTTCAAGGCCTAGTACTTTATCGATTTCTGAATCCTTTGCTGTTAACATAATAATCGGTAAGTCATATTTTTTGCGTACTTCACGGCAGACCTCCACACCATCACGTTTTGGCAACATAATATCTAAAAGCATTAAATCTGGTTTAACTTCCTCTACCTTTTCTAATGCTTCATCGCCATCATAAGCACATACTACTTTATATCCCTCTTTTATTAAATTAAATTGTAATATATCTGCAATCGGTTTTTCGTCATCTACAACTAAAATTGTTTTATCCACAGTCTTTTTTCCCCTTTCTTACAATCAGTTTAGGTTGTTCATTACTGTTAGATGGTAAATTTCTATATACTAACTCTACCATGCTTTCATGTTATTCGCATCTTTCACTATTTCTAAAGTTTTGCATTTCCTGGGCAATAATTCGCTATTAATCGACAGCAAAAAGAATGCATATCTAAGTTTAACATAAAGTAAACGCGCAGAAATTCCCATTGTAGAGGTAAAAAAGATTCATATTTAACTAATAAACATATTATTAAATTCATATTCATCCAAATTATTTTAGACTTTTTACTATTTTTTGAAACAAGTATTTAGTTTTAAGGTAACTACATGTTTCTACTTCTTTATTTTAGAATTTTCAGATAAAATATAAGTATAATGACAAGTCTTTAAGAATATTGGGGGGATTTTATGAGTGATTCGAACAGGGCGAGTATGGAAACAATACTCTCATCGGCAAAAGAAGTAAATAATACGCGCAAAAGGATGTCCAAAAAAAAATTATTTCAAAGAATCGTAATGGTCATGCTTGGGTCCTGTATTATGGCAATTGGCCTTGAGCTATTTTTAGTTCCTAACAGAGTTTTAGATGGCGGGATCGTTGGTATCTCCATCGTCATTTCTCATCTAACAGATTTACCTCTTGGGATATTTATTTTCCTCTTAAACATTCCATTTATTTTCCTCGGTTATAAGCAAATCGGTAAAACCTTTGCTTTATCAACTGCTCTTGGAATTACAACCTTATCAGCTTTCACTTTTGTATTACACCATTTAGAACCCTTTACTAATGACCTATTATTATCTACAGTATTCGGAGGAATTGTTCTCGGTATAGGTGTAGGTCTTGTCATTCGATATGGTGGCTCACTTGATGGCACAGAAATCTTAGCCATTCTATTTAATAAGATGTTACCGTTTTCCGTTGGCGAAATCATTATGTTTTTTAACCTTATTATTTTCACTATTGCAGGCTTCGTTTTTACTTGGGAACAAGCCATGTATTCAGGTTTAGCTTATTTCATAGCTTATAAAATGATCGATATCGTCATTCAAGGTTTAGATGAATCGAAAGCTGTTTATATTATTAGCGATGAATACAATGAAATTGGAAGAGCTATTATCGATCGTTTAGGACGTGGCGTAACATACTTAACAGGTGAAGGTGCCTACACAGGTGATCCCAAAAAGGTTATCTTTACAGTAATTACACGTTTGGAAGAATCAAAATTAACGACGATAGTCGGGGAATTAGATGCCAATGCATTCTTGGCAATCGGCAATATCGCTGAAGTAAGAGGCGGTCGATTTAAAAAGAAGGATATTCACTAGAAAACAGGCAATTTCCACTACTCGGAAGTTGCCTGTTTATTTTCTTTCATTTTACTTAATTTATTAAATACAACAATCATCCATAAACTAACAGCCGCTTCCACAATAACAATGAGTATACTCAAACTTTCTGCCCAATCATGTGGAATATTCATAAGAAATGTTGAAATAAATAATGATATAAGTAAAATAGCTGGTACTTTATTTGATAAGCTTTTTAATGATTTTGCTAAGCATAGATAATTTTCACTTACTAAATGTGAATAAAGGATTGATAATAAATAATACAAATATACAACCCAAATTACACGCCAAGTAAACACTAAGTAATCTGAAAAAGCACTGGTAATTCTAACATTTAAATCAAAGGGTATTGCTATTATAATTAAGAAACATGTTGCCAAGTATAATTTTCCATAATGCTTATGTGATTGTGCAATTTCTGTAATTCCCTTGCTTATAAAAAAATAGCCAAGGGTATCTGGCAAGACATCAATAAAGAAGCGAAAGTCAAAAAGAATAAACAAAAAGCCAATAAATAGATAGTGAAATCCTTTTTTCATCGACCATACTCCTTCACTAAATTTTCTATATCCTTCTCCGAAATAGTTGGATTATTTTGCAAAGAGATAAATCCAATCACATCTTCATTTGATATTAGGGGAATAGTGGTATCACAACTAAAGGGTATATTTCTTATTACCTTTGTATTGATACTTAACGTTTCCTCTTTACTCAACTTAAATGGCAGATCTACCTTTTGATAGGACTTCACTACTTGCACCTCATAATACGACTTTAGCTCTTCTGGTATATCCATTTGTGTAAGCTTCACATTCTGTTTTACCTTAAATTTTGTATGTCCTGTTCCCTCAGAAGAACCCCCAGATGATATAAATGATAGCTTTTCTTTATCTTTCTTTTTTGTCTTCAAAATTTCAAAATGTTGAAAATTGGCCGGAATTTTTTTATCATCCGATAATACAACTTGGATATCCTCTGCTAAAATTCCCTTTTTATAAATATCTGCTACTTCCTCTGCAGATATATCAAAGCTCGCTCTATTTAATGTTTGATATTTGAAAGTATCAATCGTATGTAATTCCGATGAGCCTTCTTCAAAAAAGTCACTGGTTTCCCCTTCTACCCATATATCAGTATCTCCAAATGTTATCCTCTGAACCGTACGTTTATCATCATGATCCGTTACATAGTACAATGCAAACTGCACACTATCATCAGCTAAAGTTGAAATATAAGATGGTATTACTATTGGCATGCCAATCTTCTTGTTATTTGCATAACAATTATTAAGAAAAAAGCTCGCAATAATTACAGTAAGTGCACTATAGAATACTATTCGCTTCACATTTTCCCTCCAAACATCCATTTTATCCTTTATTATACATTAAAAAAATAAAAAAGAGCAGCTAGCTTTCGCTAACTGCTCCTTAAGTTGATGGATTAAGCTTCTTCCCAAACATCAATTAATACATTTGTTTGTTCACGGTCTGGACCTACTGAGAATGTTGCAATACGAATACCTGTTAATTCACTAACACGTTTTACGTAGTTACGTGCATTTTCAGGTAGTTCTTCTAACGTTTTGCATCCTGTAACATCTTCTGTCCAACCTGGAAGTTCTTCATAAATTGGTTTGCAGCCTTCAATAATGTGAAGGTTTGCAGGATATTCAGTGATTGTTTCACCATTGTAATCATATGCAGTACAGATTTTAACTGTATCAAGACCTGTTAATACGTCAATTGAGTTTAGAGCTAAATCTGTGATACCTGATACACGGCGAGAATGACGTACAACAACTGAGTCAAACCAACCAACACGACGTGGACGGCCAGTAGTTGTACCATATTCACGACCAACTTCACGAATTTGATGACCGACTTCATCAAATAATTCAGTTGGGAATGGACCATCACCAACACGAGAAGTATAAGCTTTTGATACACCGATTACACGTGATACTGCAGATGGACCTACGCCAGCACCTGTAGCAACACCACCAGCAACTGGGTTCGAAGATGTTACATATGGGTAAGTACCATGGTCCACATCAAGTAAAATGCCTTGTGCGCCTTCAAATAATACTTTACCACCTTCGTCTAATACGTCGTTTAATACTTTAGAAGTATCTGTTACGTATTGAGCGATTTCTTGACCGTATGCATAGAATGGTTCGAAGATATCTTCGAATTTTAAAGGTTCTACTTCATAGAATTTAGTGAATAAACGGTTTTTGATTTCTAAGTTATTACGAAGTTTTTCTTCAAATACTTCTTTGTCTAAAAGATCCGCGATACGGATACCAATACGTTGAACTTTATCTGTATAGCAAGGTCCGATACCTTTACATGTAGTACCGATTTTTGCATCTCCGCGAGATTCTTCGTCTACCTTATCTTGATAAACATGGTAAGGAAGAATTACTTGAGCACGGTTTGAGATACGTAAGTTAGAAGTATCAATTCCTCGATCTTGTATACCTTTAAGCTCTTTTACTAAAGATTCAGGGTTAATAACCATACCGTTACCCATTACTGAAGTTTTTTCTTTATAAAAAATACCTGAAGGGATTAAATGTAGTTTATAAGTTTCGCCTTCAAATTGAATTGTATGTCCTGCGTTATCGCCACCAGAGTAACGAGCGATTGCCTCTGCCTTTTTAGATAGGAAGTCAGTAATTTTACCTTTACCTTCGTCTCCCCATTGTGTTCCTACTACTACAACTGATGTCATGATCAGCACCTCCGTCAGACACTTTCATAGTGTCCTGATTCAAACAGACTTATTGTAACAACGAAAACGAGTATAGTCAATAAAAAGCAATAAAAAACACGAACATATCATACATGTCAGATATCAATGTTCGTGTTTTATTGTTTAATAGCCTCCTGCTGGTGCTTCAGCACTCCAGTCAACGCTAACAAATTTGTTGAATTCTTTTTTAAACGCCAATTTTACAGTATCCGTTGGGCCATTACGTTGCTTTGCAACAATAATTTCAATTGTATTTGCATCTTCCGTTTGTTTATCATAGTAATCTTCACGGTATAAGAATGCTACGATATCGGCATCTTGCTCAATACTTCCAGATTCACGAAGGTCACTCATCATCGGACGTTTATCTTGACGTTGTTCAACGCCACGAGATAATTGAGATAGTGCAATAACAGGAACTTCTAACTCCCGGGCTAATGCTTTAAGTGACCGTGAAATTTCGGATACTTCTTGTTGTCTATTTGCACCTGCACCACCGCTACCTTGAATAAGTTGTAGGTAATCGATTAGAATCATACCAAGACCACGTTCTTGTTTTAATCGACGACACTTTGCACGAATTTCACTAACACGAACACCAGCAGCATCGTCAATATATATCCCTGCACGAGATAAAGTCCCCGTTGCCATCGTTAGTTTACGCCAATCTTCCGAATTTAAAGCACCTGTACGTAAAACTTGTGCATCTATATTACCTTCTGCACAGAGCATACGCATGACAAGTTGTTCTGCGCCCATTTCGAGCGAGAAAATAGCTACATTTTCTTCCGTTTGGGTACCAACTGCTTGTGCTACATTTAATGCAAAGGCTGTTTTCCCAACTGATGGTCTGGCTGCAACGATAATTAAGTCCCCCCGTTGGAATCCTGCCGTTAAACGATCCAGGTCACGGAAACCCGTTGGAATACCAGTAATATCACCTTTGCGGTTTTGTAAATGTTCAACATTGGCGTACGTTTCAACAAGAACATCCTTTACATGCTTAAAGTCACCGGCATTTTTGCGATTAGCCACTTCCATTACTTTACGCTCTGCTTCAGAAAGCAATGCATCTACTTCATCTTCACGCGTATAACCGTCTTCTGCTATTTTCGTAGCTACTCTGATTAAACGACGTAGCACAGCCTTTTCCGATACAATTTGAGCATAGTAACCAACATTGGCCGCTGTCGGAACAGCGTTGGCAATTTCAGTAATGTAGGAAATACCACCAATATCATCTAATTCATTATGTGATGACAATTCTTCAGTAACAGTGATTACATCAATTGCTTTTCCTTGATCACTTAAACGCAACATAGTTTGGAAAATCATCTGATGTGCAGAGCGATAAAAATCTTCGGGAATTAAAATTTCTGAAGCCGTAATCAATGCTTGAGGTTCGAGAAATATAGCACCTATGACAGATTGTTCAGCTTCCTGGTTATGAGGCGGAACGCGGTCCAATTGTGGATCGTTCATAAACGTCTCTCCTTACGCTTGTTCTGCAACATGTACTTTCAATGTAGCAGTTACTTCATGATGAAGTTTTACAGGTACTTTCGTTACCCCTAATGTACGAATAGCATCTTTTAATTCCATTTTTCGTTTATCAATTTTAATCCCATGGTCTTTTTGTAATTGTTCACCGATTTGTTTTGAAGTGATTGAACCGAATAGACGACCATCTTTACCTGGTTTTGCTTTTAACTCTACAGTTAAACCTTCTAGTGTTTCTTTTAATGCTTTCGCATCTTCTAATTCTTGTGCAGCATCTTCAGCAGCTCGTTTGTTTTGTGCCTTTAATTTTGCAATTTCTGTAGCTGTTGCTTCTACTGCACTTTTTTGTTTTAACAATACGTTACGTGCGTAGCCATCTGAGACCTCTTTTGTTTCACCTTTTTTACCTTGGCCTTTAACGTCTTTTAAAAATATTACTTTCATGATTCCGTGCTCCCTTCTAATACATCATCTATTGCTACTTTTAACTTTTCAATTGCTTCATCAATTGTTTGGATTTCTAATTGGCAAGCGGCATTTGTTAAATGACCACCTCCGCCTAATTCCTCCATTACAAGTTGTACGTTAATCTCACCTAATGATCTTGCACTAATACCAATTGTGCCATCATTACGATGAGCAACAACGAAGGATGCTGAAATATCTTTCATCGTCAATAAAATATCTGCAGTTTGAGCAATTAAAACAGAGTTGTATATTTTATCACTATCACCACGTGCAATAGCAATTCCTTTATGAACAAATTCAGCTGTTTGCACAATTTTAGAACGTTCTATATACGTACTAATATCCTCTTTTAAAAGACGTTGTACAAGTACGGTATCCGCTCCATTTGTACGCAAATAAGATGCTGCTTCAAATGTTCTTGCACCTGTACGTAATGTGAAGCTCTTCGTATCAACTATAATACCAGCTAATAAGGATGTTGCTTCTAACATTGTTATTTTATCATTTTTCGGCTGATATTCTAATAGTTCAGTTACTAATTCAGCTGTTGAGGAAGCATATGGCTCCATATAAACAAGCATTGGATTTTTTACGAATTCCTCTCCACGACGATGGTGATCTATGACTACAACTTTATCCGACTTATTAAGTAACTTTGCCTCTATTGTCATACTTGGTTTATGTGTATCAACTATAACCAATAATGATTTATCTGTAATCTTATCTAATGCCTCTTCTGGCGTGATAAAGCGATTAAATAAATCAGATTTTTCCTTCACCACTTGCATTAGACGACTAATACTATTATCAATGTTATCGAAATCTACAACTACATAACCATCAATACCATTCATATCTGCCATTTTGCGAACACCAATTGCAGCACCTATAGCATCCATATCAGGCATTTTATGGCCCATTACAAAGATTTGATCACTATCCTGTATTAAATCACGCAAGGCATGTGAAATAACTCGTGCGCGTACCCTTGTGCGTTTCTCAACAGGGTTTGTTTTACCACCGTAGAATTTTACTTTTCCATTAGGTTGTTTGATCGCTACTTGATCACCACCACGTCCAAGGACAAGATCTAAACTTGATTGTGCAAGCTCTCCTAATTCAAGTAAAGATTGTGATCCAGCTCCAACACCAATACTTAATGTTAATGATAGATTTTGCTGTGCTGTAATCTCACGAATATCATCAAGAATTGAGAATCTTTTCTTCTCTAGTTCTTGTAAGATTGATTCATTCATAACAGCGATAAAACGGTCAGAATCGATACGTTTCAAGTAAATACCGTTTGTTGTTCCCCAATTATTAACAAGTGAAGTAACAAGTGAATTGGTTTGACTACGAGTTTGGTCGTCCATTCCTTGTGTGATCTCATCATAATTATCAACGAAAAGAATCGCAATAACTGTACGGTCATCATAGTAAAGTGCTTCAATTTCTACTTGTTCTGTAATATCAAAGAAGTACAGTAATTTATCCTCAGGCTTATAAAACGCACGATATTTACGGTCTTTTAGCGTAATATTAAGCTCATTGGACTCCTCATGCTTAATAAGATTATATAAATCTTCTGATAAGGAGAAAATTTCCTCCCCGATCAGTGAATCTGTTCCTAATATACGCAGCATATAAGGATTCGTCCATTCAATTAAAAACTGCTCGTCAATTAACACAATACCGATTGGCATTTCTAGTAACGCTTCTTCTCCAACCTTTTTTAAACGGTAAGAAAGCATCTCGATATGTTTCTCAGTCTCTTTATATGTGTCTGATTCAGCTTTCCAAGCAAGAATCAATACTAGTACAAGGACAATACCATAAACGATACCAGTCGGCAAATTCCACATAACGCATATAACAACGCCCGCTATTCCTAGCAATGACAGGATTAAAAGAGGATAACGTACTGGTCGTTTTCTAAAAAGAGTACCCATAAATCTCAACTCCTTATTTTCTTGTCATGCCACTAATAAGCCCACGGATGTTAAATCCCAGATCAGCAATACCAAGTAATGTGACAAACGAGCTTAGTGGAATAGCTAAGATTGTACCAACAATTAAAGCCCACTTTGGCCATCCCTGCTGATACACGTAAAAATGAATAAGTGAAATACCTTGTAGCATAAATAATATACTTAAGATAAAAGATAAATTTAATATCACCAAATAAATAAATGTTCCTTCGTCTGGCTTTACAAATAAAGTCATGGCTAATACGGCAAGATAATACCACAAAGTCGCACGTGGTAATCTCAAATCTCTAAACGGCGCGAACTTTGGAACTTCTAATCCAAAACGGCGTAATAACGGTAAATTCACTGAAATAACAATAAACGTCATAATAAAAACTAATAGCGTCACTATAGTCGGCATTACCATTTGCATTGTATCGAACATAGTATTTAACTGTTCAGTTGAAAATGGTGCTTGACCTGTCATTGATTTTACTATTTCATTTGATTTTTGATAACTTTCTCGAGTAATTGTTATCATTTGCTTCAAAACATCCATATTGAAAAACTTGACCGAAATGATATACCCCACAGTAATGGAAATCAAAACGGTAAATGCTGTCGACATAAATAAGAATATTTTACTTTTCTTTGTACGTATTACATCCCCAATAACAAATCCGATAATCGCAAACAGAATTGCTACAGGCAGAGATAAAAGGCCACCAATCAAAAGTGAAATAACGATACTAACGATTACAACGAATACCGATGAACTACGACTGTATTTTGCGCTATACCAAGCTATTGGTAAAGAGATAAACCAGATTGTCACAATACTTACCACAGGTACATATGTAGAGATGGCTAATAATATCGTAAACAATGCGACCATCATGGCGCCGTGCGTAATTCTCCGTGTCTGATTTTCCGGCATTTAAAACCTTCCTTTTCATAAAGAAAATCTATTATTTCATCTTATTATTGTACCATGTTTCATGTTATCGAACAAAAAGCATACTGTTATTGAATCAAATGATTGTAAGTCATTGATACGCAAAAAAGTCTAATGCTAATAAAAAAGATTGGCAATAAATCATATGCCAATCCTTTCAAAATTCCCTTTCATATCTAAAAAAAGAGACCAGCATAATGCTGATCCCTTCAATTGACGACTATTTATCTTCTGCAGTGAATGGTAGTAAAGCCATTACACGAGCTACTTTGATAGCTGATGTAAGTTTACGTTGGTATTTAGCGCTTGTACCAGTCACACGGCGTGGAAGAATTTTTCCGCGTTCAGAGATGAATTTTTTTAATAAATCAACATCTTTATAATCGATGTTTTTGATGTTATTAGAAGTGAAATAGCAAACTTTACGGCGTTTGCGGCCTCCTCTACGTGGTGCCATTGTGTAGTTTCCCTCCTCGTTTAAAAATAAATATATGACGTGTAATGAGTCATTTGCTTAGAATGGTAGGTCATCTTCTGTAACGTCGACTTTCCCGCCACCATTACTAACTGGTGCAAATGGATCTTCATCTACACGTGTATAATTCTGCTGACTAGGTGATTGATTCTGTTGATAAGATGGTTGTTGATAGTTGCCTTGTTGTGGAGCTTGGTCATATGATTGACCTCCACCATTAAATGATGGTTGTCCGCCATATGGCTGTCCTTGTTGAGGACGATCTCCTGCAGCACCGCGTGGTTCTAAGAACTGAACGCTATCTGCAACAACTTCAGTTGTGTAAACACGTTTACCATCTTGTCCTTCATAACTACCTGTTTGAATGCGACCTTCAACGCCTGCTAAGCTTCCTTTTTTCAAGAAGTTCGCTGCATTTTCAGCCTGTTTACGCCAAACAACGCAATTGATGAAGTCCGCTTGTCTCTCACCTTGTTGGTTAGAAAACGTTCTATTTACAGCTAGTGTAAAACGAGCAACGGCTGCGCCACTTGGTGTGTAGCGAAGTTCCGGATCTTTTGTTAGTCTTCCAACTAGTACGACACGGTTAATCATCAGAATGCAACCTCCTTTATCTGCGTTTTTTAGTTAAAATTATTTTTCTTCTTCGCGAACTGCAATATGACGAATGATATCTTCGTTGATATTTGCAAGACGAGTGTATTCATCGATTGCTTTTGAATCAGCGTTAACTTTCATGATTTCATAGAAACCTTCACGGAAGTCTTCGATTTCGTAAGCTAGGCGGCGTTTGCCCCATTCTTTTGATTCGATGATTTCAGCACCGTTAGAAGTTAAAATTTCGTTGAAACGTTCAACTAAAGCTTTTTTAGCTTCATCTTCGATGTTTGGACGAATAATATACATTAATTCGTATGCTTTCATTGTATAAGCACCTCCTTATGGACTTTGGCCAAAATTATACATTTGGCAAGGAGTTAGTAATCTTTACTACTAACATCAACAAATTGTATCATAAAATAGAATAATAAGCAACTAACCTCACTAGGCAATACTTATTTCTTTCTCTATACTGAAATTGGGGTGATTATTTGGAAAATAACTCGGAACCAATTGCTATTATTGAAATAGATATGCAAAAGGTAGCTTGGCAAAATTTACTTTTGACCGTCTTTTTAATGATTGCATTCTTTTTTATAAATATTTTAATCCATCATGACCTCACATTTCATATAACAATATGGCTTCTGGATTTCCTATTATTTATTATTCTGTATATCGTACTCATCATATTACATGAGTGTTGCCATCTATTAGGATTTGTCCTTTTTGGAAAAGTGCCATTTAGTAGTCTAAAATATGGAGTCAATTTGAAAATCGGTATCGCTTATGCAACAACTACAGAATTATTATCGAATAAAGCTATGAAAAAAGCATTGCTACTTCCTTTTTGGGTAACAGGTGTAATTCCAGCTGTAATTGGCTTTATGACGGATCGTAAACTATGGCTTTTTTTAGGCGCATGGTTAATTGCCGGAGCAATTGGTGATTTTATAATGTATATCAAACTTCGAAAATATCCAAAACAATATTTGGTTAGAGATGACCCAAATCTCCCTAAATTATATGTTTATAAAAACTAAAAAAGGCAGCCCAACATCTTATTGGGCTGCCTTTGAATTATTCAGCATTATACATTAAAGCGGAATAACATAACGTCGCCATCTTCTACGACATACTCTTTACCTTCAAGGCGTACTCGGCCTGCTTCTTTCGCTGCTGTCATAGAACCGTGTTCCATTAAGTCATCATAAGAAACAGTTTCTGCACGGATAAAACCTCGTTCGAAGTCAGAGTGGATAACTCCTGCACATTGTGGAGCTTTCATACCTTTACGGAATGTCCATGCTCTTACTTCTTGTACACCTGCTGTGAAGTAAGTAGCTAATCCAAGTAAGTTATATGAAGCTCGGATTAATTGATCTAAACCAGATTCTTCAATGCCAAGTTCTTCTAAGAACATTGCTTTTTCTTCATCATCTAATTCAGCTATTTCTTCTTCGATTTTTGCACAAACAACAATTACTTCTGCACCTTCAGCAGCAGCAAATTCACGAACAGCTTGTACATATTTATTGTTATCTGAATCTGCCACTTCATCTTCAGAAACATTAGCTACATACAGCATTGGTTTGATTGTTAGTAAATTCAATCCTTTTATGACTTTCATTTCATCATCAGATAATTCAACAGCGCGAGCTGGTTTTTCATCTGCAAATGCTTCTTTAATCTTCTCAAGAATTGGTGCTTCAATCATTGCTTCTTTATCTTTTTGACGAGCTAATTTTCCAACTTTTGAGTAACGTTTATCAACTGATTCTAAGTCTGCAAGAATTAGTTCTAAGTTAATTACTTCAATATCACTAATTGGATCCACTTTGCCGTCAACGTGCGTAATATTTTCATCTTCAAAGCAGCGAACTACTTGAGTAATGGCATCAACTTCACGGATATGTGCTAAGAATTTGTTACCAAGACCTTCACCTTTACTAGCACCTTTTACAATGCCAGCGATATCAGTGAACTCAAATGCAGTAGGGACTGTTTTCTTCGGTTCAACTAATTCTGTTAATTTATCTAAACGTGCATCTGGAACTTCTACAATCCCTACATTAGGGTCGATTGTTGCGAATGGATAGTTTGCTGCAAGAGCTCCTGCTTTTGTAATTGCGTTAAATAATGTTGATTTACCAACGTTAGGTAAACCTACGATACCGGCTGTTAAAGCCATTTTTTCCACAACCTTTCAAAAAATAAATGATATTAAATTATTTACTATTCAACTTGTTAATTATAGAGATTCGCTAAGTAAAAGTCTATTCTTCAACTGGATTAGCAAAAACCAATACTTTCTTCATTTTCTTATCAAATTCTCTGCGCGAGATCATTACACTATGCTGACAGCCCTCGCATTTAATGCGAATATCAGCACCCATGCGAATAATCTTCCACTCGTTTGTTCCACAAGGATGTTGCTTTTTCATTTGAACAATATCACCAAGTTCGTATTTTTTTGCTTCCATATCTACTCTCCTTCTTCAAATGCTTTATTATTATCACGTTCATAAACCATCATTTTTGGATAAGGAATTTCAATACCATTGCGATCAAAAATCTCTTTGACATCGCGACGAATCATTCGTGAAATGGCAAAATGCTTCATTGGTAATGTTTCAACGGAAATTCTTAATGTTACTTCTGCTCCAACAACATTTTGTACACCTAGTAACGTTGGTTCTGAAACAATATCTTCATTCATAGCTGGTAGAGATTTCAAATATTGTTCGATTAGCTTTTCAGCTTTTGCTATATCAGAACTATACGCTATGCTAACATCAATAATTGCTATTGAGTTATTGATAGAATAGTTGACTACTTCAGTGATTGAGCCATTAGGAATGATATTAATTTCTCCAGATGCCCCTTTTATCTTCGTTGTACGTAGACCAATTTCAAGAACTGTACCTTCCGTAGAAGTAATTTTAATGTAGTCACCCACACCGAATTGATCTTCGAAAATAATGAAGAAACCAGTTATGACATCCTTAACCAAACTTTGTGCGCCAAA
>DATMJF010000572.1:0-3453 GCA_035554455.1 Rummeliibacillus sp. | reverse complement strand
AATATTATCAAAAAACATTTAAAAGTAAAACAAAATCATATAAAGAAGCAACAAAATATTTAACTGGCACATACGCGACAGATACAAATTACCATCAAAAGTTAAATGCCCTGATTAAACAATATCATTTAACTCAATATGATCATCCAGCTAATGGCCCAAAACAAGTAGTCGTAAAAAACGGTGAAACACTTCATTCCCTATCAAACAAATATGGTGTCTCAGTGACATCAATCAAACAATGGAATCGATTAAACACCAATGCCGTAGAAAGTGGCCAAAAACTTTTCATTTATCAATAATTACAGCTACTCTATAAACCAAAAAACCCCACTTTCAAGTCTAACAAACTTAAAAGTGGGATTTTAATTTCTGGAAATATAATAATCTATCCTACTAAATAATGTTGAAGCACCGGAAAGAAAGTATCAGACAAAACAATACTAATCAGTGCTGCCACAATCATTGCAAGGCTTGAATAAGTTCCTTCTAACTCCCCTATTTCAAACGCTTTAGATGTACCACAACCGTGTGCCCCCATACCAAGAAGTAACCCTTTTGCCGCAGATGTTCGAATACGAATCGATTTAATCACAAGTGGCCCAACAATACTACCTGTCAACCCTGTGACAATCACAAATACAGCTGTCATTGTTGGCTCCCCACCGATTATTTCTGAAATATCCATCGCAATTGGAGTTGTTATGGAACGGGGCACTAAACTATTAATCATTTCATTTGGTAACCCGATCCACATCGCAAATAAGAATGATGAAACAATTGCAACAGCAGAACCTGTTACAAGACTTGCTCCGATTGCTTTCGCATGTTTTTTTAATAAAGCAAAGTTTTTATAAATTGGAACTGCAAATGCAACAGTTGCTGGTCCCAAAAGGTTAGATAACCAAGTAGCTCCTGAATTATAATCTGAGTATGAAGTATGTGTAACAAGCAATACTACTATAATAATTAATGGACAAATTAATAGTGGCGATAATATGATCCAATTTATTTTTTGATAGACTTTTTTACTTAATAGAAAAATAGCAATTGTTCCTATAAAACTAATAATTCCTATTAAACTCATACTTTCTTCACTCCTTTCTTTTGTACATAATCAGCAACTAAACCTGTACATGCCATAACAACAATTGTACTCAAAACAATAACTGTAACAAGTTTAATGCCAATTACCCCAAGAATTTGATCATATTGCACAACACCTACTGCAGAAGGAACAAAGAATAATAATAACTCACCTGTTAATAATCCTGCTCCTAAATCAACCCACTCGAGTTTAACAATATGTAACTGTAGTGCTGCAAATAATAGAACAAGCCCAATAATACTACCTGGGATCGGTAAATGGCATACTTTAGAAATACCATCACCTAAAAGTAAAATACCGTATAGGAAAATAATTTGAACAATTATTTTTAGTATCTTCATCAAAACTCACACCTTTATTTTTGAATAGAAAAAACCGTCCGATTTAGTTTAGATGGTATTCGCGGTAACCATCTAACTTTCGTACGATTTTATCAATACATATACTTTACTCTAAAAAATGCCATTCGTTAAATACATATTTTTTATATTTTGTATGCCTAAATGGCATAGTTTGGCGCTATATATTTGATAAATCCTTTTGTTGCATGAGATACATAATGATCTTTCTTTACAATCAGTACAATTTCCCATGGAATTGTTGGATTGATAATTGGAATTGCCTTTACTGCCTTTGGATTTACCTTCTCTGCAATCGCTTTTGGAAACATAGCAATGCCGAGATTATGTTCTACCATTTGACTAATAAAATCCCATTGAGAACTTTCGTAAGCAATATGTGGTATAAATCCCGCCTGCTCACTTTCTTGTAATATGCGATCATGTAGCGTGAAATCTTGACTAAAAAGTAGCATTGGCTCATTTTTTAAATCCTTCATCATGACTGTTTCTTTGTTTGCTAAAGGGTTTGATCGATTAACGATTAGCATTAGCTGTTGGGACGTGTAAGGAATAACATGAAATTCTTCCATATCTGCTGGCAACATCACAAAGCCAACATCTAATTCACCTGTTGCTACTAAATCTTTGATTACATTCGCACCGCGTTCATCAATTTCAATCGTAATATCTGGATACTTTTCTTGAAATCCTTTTATCATTTTAGGGAAAAACAATATACCAATTAAAGGAGGCATCCCAATCTTAATTTTTCCTTTTTGTAAATGAGTTACATCTTCTAGAACAACATCCAATTCTTCAACTAGATTTAAGATCTTAATGGCTTGTCCATATACGACTTCCCCTACATCCGTTAATTCACTTTTTCTTGCAGAACGATGAAATAGTATGACATCCAACTGCTTTTCTAATGACTTAACAACTTTACTAAGTGTAGGTTGCGTAACATGTAGTGCTTCAGAAGCTTTAGTAAAACTTTTATATCTTGCAACTGTTACAAAATAATTTAACTCTCTTAACTCCATTTATATAAATCCACCTTTATCCAAAACATCAATTTTATGCTTAAAATTAATGAATAGTATAATTTGATAGCTACATTGCGACTTTTTAAGTAATTTCATCAATCAAAAAGCTTTATTAAATTTGAAAATACGGTATGATTAATAAGCAAATAGTTTTAGGTAATTAGAATTACATAGCGAAAGAAGGTTTTTTTTTGAAAATAGGTAAAAAACTATTTCTATCATTTAGTGTATTTATCTTAATTATAGCAGTGACCTCTGTCATTAACATGATTAATGCTAAAAACTCAGCAAAATCCATCGATGAACTGGTTAATCATCGTATTGAGCAGGTACAATTAGTAAAAGATGTTCAATATGAAACTGCTCAACAAGGTTCTTATTTAAGAGGGTACATCTTACAAAATCAGGATATGGCACTTGATGGGATGAAAAAAGAACAGCAAAATTTAGATAAAACACTAGACAGATTAGATAAAACAGCTAGATCATCAACAATGCAACATCTAATTAAGGATTCAATTACGGAAAAAGCAAAGCTTGACCAATACGCTCAAGAAACCGTAGATGCATTCCAAAACAAAGATACGAAAAAAGCAATTCAGTTAATGAATGACAAAGTACAACCTACAAATGAAAAAATTTTAACAAATACTGAAGCTATGACACAACATCAAAATGAAGAATTAGCCATTATTAAAGAAGCAACGAGAAGTGATGCTTCATTTGCCTTAAATACTGTCATCTTGGGTTTCATCATTGATCTTATTATTGCATTATTGGTTAGTGTCATTATGGTGAAAAAATTAACCGCACCTATCCATCAATTATTAAACGCTATTACTCGTGTTGCAAGTGGAGATTTAACAGGTAAGTTAATTAAACTTAAAACTAAAGATGAATTCGCCGATTTAGCAAATGCATTTAATAAGATGAAAGACAATTTACAAGGATTATTATA
>DATMJF010000571.1:0-4019 GCA_035554455.1 Rummeliibacillus sp. | reverse complement strand
AAATTGTTGATGTTGCTGAAAGACAATTTGATCAGTTTGGTTATGTTTTAGTTGAAAACAACCATGATATCTTTAAAGAAGAGGAAAACTTTTATAATATATTGGCATGCTCCTTTGATCAAAAGAAATTGAAAGAAGCACAAGAACACATCCAACGCATTGATGAGGTAATGGTCGTCTCATCAGCTGATCATAATATTGAAATAACAAATAATAAAGCTTCAAAAGGAATTGCTCTAGAAAAATTGGCTGCTATATTGAACCGTTCCCTTGATCGTTCAATGGCAATTGGTGACAGCAACAATGATTTATCCATGCTGAAAAAAGTTGGCTACAGTATTGCAATGGGAAATGCAAAGGATGAGATAAAAGAAATTTGCACCGCAACCACACTAACAAATGATAAAAATGGTGTAGCTCACGCCATTTACCTATACCTTGATAATCTCGTAATACAAAAATAACCTACTAGTATGGTAGTTAATTATCATTATATGCATGACGATTGTGGTTCTGAAAAAGATGAGCAGGCGATAAACTATTTGAAAAAGTTAATTTGACCAGTTTTTGTTTTCTATTTCGATTATGGGCAAATAACCACGGAAATTTTCCGTATTAAAGAATCTTAATCAATTAATAATGTAGCAACAAAAGGAGAGCCATCAAGTGGCATGGATTTATTTGATAATTGCAGGATTTTTAGAAATAGTGTGGGTTATAGGCCTTAAATATTCACAAGGATTTACAGTATTCATCCCTAGTATTTTAACGGTGGGAATCATTATTTTTAGTTTTTTCTTATTATCAAAAGCATTACATACCATTCCAATTGGAACTGGATATGCAATTTTTACGGGGTTAGGTACGATTGGAACTACTGCAATTGGCGTCATTTTTTGGGGAGAGCCCATCAATTTATTAAAAGTGCTTTTTATTATGTTAATGATTGTTGGAATCATTGGATTGAAAATTATACCAGAAGGTGTCAGTATCCAAAAGAAATGTACAAAGGTAGGTGAATAGGGAGATGTCTTGGATTTTTCTTCTTATCGCCGGTTTAGCTGAGATAGGTAGTGTCATAAGCCTTAAGCAAGCTAATGGATTTACAAAATGGTTCCCTTCAATAGCCTGTCTTTTTTTTGGAAGCTTAAGCTTTTATTTTCTTTCTCTTTCATTAAAAACTCTCCCAATCGGGCCAACATACGCGATCTGGACTGCCATTGGCTCTGTAGGGAGTGTACTATTTGGGATGATTTTCTTCCAAGAATCTAGAGATAGAAAACGAATTGCTTTAATCATTTGCATACTAATCGGAGCAATTGGTGTTAAAATAACCTCAGGAAATTAAAAACCATTAGGAACCGTCGAATTCCAATTTAAAAGGAGAAAAGCGATGAGTGCATTTCAGATAGATGGAAAAACAGTAGAAGATTTGAAAAATGAGTACCCTTTACTGAACGAATTAATTGCAACAAAGGAAATATTTTGGACAAATCCTAAATATGAGTTGTTTCATGTTGGAATGAAGAAAACAAAGCTGAATGAAATAGATGTAAAAGAGGCCGATGAGAGATTAAAACGATTTGCTCCTTACATTGCTAAAGTTTTTCCAGAAACAAGTAAGTCTAATGGAATTATTGAATCTCCAATCGTTAAAATTCCATCGATGAAACAACATGTAGAACAAGTTCATGATCTTCAAATACCAGGGGAATTTTTACTAAAATGCGACAGCCATCTTCCTATTTCTGGCTCTATTAAAGCAAGAGGTGGTATTTATGAAGTTCTAAAACATGCAGAAAAATTACTTCTAGAAAAAGATATGCTTACGTTGAAAGATGATTATTCTATAATTGATAATGAGAAATACAGAAACTTCTTATCCCAGTACTCAATTGCAGTGGGTTCAACCGGTAATTTAGGATTGAGCATTGGAATAATGAGTGCAATAATGGGCTTTAGCGTAACAGTTCATATGTCAGCAGATGCAAAGAAATGGAAAAAAGATCTCCTTAGAAGTAAAGGAGTAACCGTGATTGAATATAAAGAAGATTATAGTCAGGCAGTAGAAGAGGGGCGAAAGCACGCCAATAGTCAGCCAAACTGTTACTTTATTGATGATGAAAATTCTAGCGACTTATTTTTAGGCTATGCAGTGGCTGCTTCACGTTTACAAAAACAACTAATGGAAATGAACATTACTGTTGATGAGGACCATCCACTATTTGTTTACCTTCCATGTGGAGTTGGTGGAGGACCAGGCGGAGTAGCTTTCGGTTTAAAATTAGCTTATCAAGATCATGTCCACTGTTTCTTTGCGGAACCGACCCATTCGCCATGTATGTTACTTGGATTAGTAACGGGATTACATGATAAAATTTCTGTTCAGGATATTGGCATAGACAACCTAACAGCGGCAGACGGGCTTGCAGTAGGAAGACCATCTGGTTTTGTTGGTCAAACAATGGAGCCATTTTTAAGCGGCTGTTATACGGTAAGTGATGATGAAATGTATAAACTGCTAAGTGCGATGATTGATTCAGAAAACATTCGCCTTGAGCCATCTGCACTAACGAGTGTGTTTGGTCCAATTCAATTACTTAAAGAAAAATCAGGACAAGAATATATAAAGCAACATCATTTAGAGGGCAAAATGAAAAATGCCACACACATCATGTGGGCTACAGGCGGCAGTATGGTTCCTATAGATGTGATGGAAGAATATTATAAAAAGGGATTGGAATGTTAAGGAATAAATATAATTTTTCTATACAGATCATATATCTTAACAATTAAAAAAAGCAGTTGGAAGGGAAAGATACTTTCTTATCCAACTGCTCTTTTATACTTTTTTGGAAAACTACTTATTATAAGTTAGTTTTTAAACCTGTATTTGCTTTAACTTCAACTTCAGCATATTTTTTAGCATCAGATTTTTGACCAACAAGTGAACCAATAAAGCCTGCTAAAAATCCAAGTGGTACTGAAACAATCGCCGGATTAGTAAGTGGGAATAGTGGGGTACCTGTAAGAATTGCGGTACCTTCTGGATTCCAAATGTTAGGGCTTAATGATACAAGCACTAAAGCAGAAACCAAACCTGTTACCATAGCAGCTACTGCACCTGTTGTATTGAATTTTTTGTAGTAGATTGTGTAAATGATAACTGGTAAGTTCGCACTTGCTGCGATACAGAAGGCAAGTGATACTAAGAACGCTACGTTTAAAGTTTGAGCACCTAAAGCAAGTATGATAGAGAATACTGCTACACCGATTGATGCAAAGCGGGCAGCTTTCATTTGTTGCTTTTCAGTAACATTGCCTTTTTTAATGATTTGTCCATAAATATCATGAGCGAACGCAGAAGCACCAGATAATACTAAACCTGCTACTACCGCAAGAATTGTTGCGAATGCAACCGCACAAACAAATGACATTAGTAAATCGCCGCCTAAAGCTTCAGCAAGAAGGGGAGCAGCCATGTTACCAGCAGGGTTTGCAGCAACAATTTTCTCAGCTCCAACAAATTTTGCAGCTCCAAATCCTAAGAAAATAGTTAAGATATAGAAGATACCTACAATCCAAGTTGCAGTAACTACTGAACTACGTGCAGTTTTTGCATCTTTTACTGTGAAGAAACGCATTAAGATATGAGGAAGACCTGCAGTACCTAATACTAATGCGATCATCATTGATAATGTATCAACACCGTTTGAATATTTTACTCCAGCATTCAAGTATGCTTCTCCATGAGGAGTTGCTGTTTTAACTGATGAGAACATTTCTAAAATATTGAAATTGAATTTCATTAATACAAGGAATGAGATAATGACAGTACCAATCATTAATAACACAGCTTTAATAATTTGTACCCAACTTGTAGCAGCCATGCCACCCCAAAGAACATAGATTGTCATCATAATACCAACAAGTAAAACTGCTACCCAATAATCAATACCTAATAATAATTGAATAAGTGCGCCTGCACCAACTAACTGTGCAATCATGTAAAACAATAC
>DATMJF010000570.1:0-2546 GCA_035554455.1 Rummeliibacillus sp. | reverse complement strand
CAAAATAGGCATCTCGTTTACCTTCTAATAATTTTCTTAAAATAACGGCATTTTCATCTGGATTCCCTCCTCTAATTGCTTCAAGTGGTGCTTCTTTCAAACCAACATCTTCTGGACGCAGTGAAAACGGAATCAAGTCCTCATGATCAATTAGTACAAACTGATTTTGACCTGCAAGTGATGCCTCATCCATACCACCTGCACCGGTTACGACAATCCCTCTTTTACGGCCAAGCATTTTCATAACAGTTGCATATTCCATTAAAAAATCTCGACGATATATACCCGTGAATTGTGTTTCCAAATTAACAGGATTCGTTAGAGGGCCAACTAGATTAAAGATTGTTGGCTTTCCTATCTTTCTTCTTACTTGACCAATCCGTTTTAATTTCGGATGTACATTTGGAGCGTATAGGAATGTGACATTTTCCTTTTCCAATAATTCAAGTGTTTCTGGAATAGTAAAATCAGTATGGATTCCTAATGCTTCCAATACATCTGAACTACCAGCTGCGCTTGAAATTTTTCGGTTACCATGTTTTGTAACCTTAACACCGGCTGCAGCTAATACAATTGCTGAAGTTGTGCTAATATTAAAGCTATTGCATCCATCCCCACCTGTTCCACAATTATCCATATAGCGTTCTCCTGGTGCTGGTACCTCTATTGCAAAAGATTTCATCACAGTGGCAAGCGCTGCAACTTCATGTGCCGTTTCACCTTTTTTAGATAATGCGATCAAAAACTCTTTTATTTCTTCAAGAGGTGTATCATCTTGGAACATTTTAATAGAAGCATCTAACATTTCCTCAAAATATAGATGCTTATTATTTTTTACTTTCTCAATTGCTAGTCTCATGCTCATCTCTCCTATCTCATCTCTACTCAATATTTGCTAATGAAGTCAAAGAATTTGTCTTTACAAGGGTCTCATCAAATTCTCTACCTGCAATTGAATCTTCCACAATTCCAGCACCTGATTGAATGTGTGCGATACCATCTTTTAAAAGCATAGATCGAATGGTGATAGCAAAATCTATATTGCCATTAAACCCGATATAGCCAATCGCTCCACCAAATATATTTCGATGGGATGTTTCAATTTCATCAATTAGCTCGATCGCCTTGGCTTTAGGTAAACCTGTAGTTGCCCCTGCTGGAAATGCTGACATTAATGCATCTAAAGAATGATAAACAGGTGAAAGCTTTCCTTGAATTGAAGAAACCAAATGCATAACATGCTCAAATCGTTCAAGTTTCATGTATTGTTGCACTTGCAAAGTACCCGGCTTTGTTACTCCCATTAAATCCTCTTTTGCAACTTCTACTATCATGGCATGTTCTTGCTGCTCTTTCGTGCTATTAAGAAGTTCCTTTGCTAATTGTTGATCTTCTTCTTCCGTTGCCCCTCTTTTTCTTGTTCCACCAATTGGATTTATCGAGATGACTTCATCTGTTACTTTAATAAGGCTTTCTGGTGATGTACCCAAAATGACATGGTCATCAAAATCCATATAATACATATATGGAGATGGATTTTGTTTTCTTAATTTTCTGTATATAGAAAATGGATTTCCACTATAAGTAGCCTGTTGCGGTCTAGATAATACGATTTGATCGAGTGTACCATCTTTGATAATTGCCTTTGCTTTCTCAATTTGTACCACAAATAAATCTTTTGACACGTCACTTGAAAAATGTGAAAGTTGATAATCCTGATTTTCTAGATTTGTATTCTGTGTTTGAATTTCGTTGATGATCAAATCTAAATCTATTTTTTGCTGTTCAGGATTTACTTCCGTATGAATAATCGTCACTTCATCTTGTAAATGATCAAATATGAATATCGTTTCATAAATATAGAAATGTACACTTGGTATTTGCAAAGTATTTTGATGTTTTGATTTTACAGCTGCACTATATGAAATATACCCTACTGCACCGCCTGTAAATGGGAATTCTGTTGGCCCAGTAATCCTTGGCATCACTCTCTTTAACAGTGTCAATAAATCCCCATCGTAGCGATACTCTTTTCCTGTATTGAACTGTTTTTCGATTAATGTATTGACACTGCCACTATACGATTTAATTGGATTTACACCAATCATTGAGTATCTACCTGAATCTTTAAACTTAGAATCTGATTCAAGTAAAAATTTGCGTTTTCCTTTTAATCTTTGAAAAATCAAAATAGGTGTCAATGAATCACCATTAATTTTCTTAATTGTTGTACGGAAACTTGTTTGTTCTACCATCAATTAATCATCTCCTATTTTGGTCGATTGTTGAGAAAATACAATACTGTTGCTATTTCAATCTTTTCGCTTTCGTTACAGGCGGACGCTTTCCTCGTCACATTGAGGCCACTGAAAAAGTGTAGTAATACAAATATTTACAGTATATATCTGCTATTGAATGAAGTGGAATTAGCCCCGCTTTCCGTGGGCGAACTGACGAGACTCCTCGCTGCGCTCCGGGGTCTCGTCTAGCTCGTTTTCCCACAGGAGTCTCCGCTAATTCCACTTCAACTAAGATAGCTATACCAG
>DATMJF010000569.1:0-2303 GCA_035554455.1 Rummeliibacillus sp. | reverse complement strand
GTTCACGAGGTGTACAATGTGACTCATCACAAGTTTTTATCTATGGTGGTACACAGCATCAATTACAGGCACTTTGTAACTTTTTCGTGCCATCAATTCAAGCTGGAATTGAAGAGCCAGGTTTTAAACGAGCACGTGCTATTTTTAATCAACACTATCTGCATACACATCCTATCGCAGTCGATGAGTCTGGAGTTACTGTACCAACGGAGAAGATCAATCTATTGTATACAACACCAGCCCATCAATTTCCATTAGGGATGGTTATGTCTCTGGAACGCCGTGCAGCATTATTAAAATGGGCTGCTGCAGAGAAAGCTTTTATTATTGAAGACGACTATGATTCAGAATATCGTTTCAAAGGGCTACCCATTCCCTCTTTAGCTAAAATGGATCAACTACAGCATGTCATCTATTCCGGTACTTTTTCAAAAACACTTGTCCCGTCGATTCGGATTAGCTATATGATTTTACCTAGAGCACTTGTGGATTCATTTTCTGAATTCTACAAAGAACAGAAAACGGTTGTTTCAAAAATCGATCAGCTCGTTCTTGCCGATTTCATAGCCCAAGGCCAATTTGACAAGCACTTAGCGAAAATGCGTACACTTTATCGAAAAAAACAACAAGCATTGATTTCTGCAATTAACATGTATTTATCAAATGAAATTCAAATAATTGGGGAAAAATCAGGTCTACATATCGTATTAAAACTGCCTAACAATTTAAGTGAAACAGAAGCTATAGATAAGGCATATTCAGTTGGTGTAAAAGTTTATCCATGCTCTACTTCTTTTCAACAACCGATAAATCAGTCAATGGTGATCATCGGATATGGTGGCTTATCATTTGAACAAATTAAGGAAGGAATATTACGATTAAAGAGGGTTTGGTGCAATTAATACAAAAGCTGCTCTCTAAAAAGTAACGGGGTCGGATTTGAAGTACAAAAAATAAAATTGCCATAAAAACCCCTTAAGTTAGACTTTATTTGTCCAACTTAAGGGGTTCAGATCAAATTAGCACCTATTTAAAATATAATTTAACATCTTTTTGGCATAGGAATTAGAGAAATTTTAAATCACTTTTGTCGAACAACAAAAGTAATTGCTGTTGTCTTTAAGAGAACAGGCTTGCCTTGTCGTGTAATTTGGTATTCTAATGGTTTTGGTAAAACTAATACTTCTTCCCAACCGAAGTATATCCGCCGTAGTGTATTCAACATTTCTGTCGTTGAAATATTCACTTCCATAAGTGCATCCATTTTAACTCCCGTTTCTAAGTCAACTTCTTCTACTTCGGAATTTACAATAATACAGTTCACACCATTTGGCTTTGTTCCATTTTTCATATTTGACAGAACTTTTTCAAATGTATCTCGTGAGCCAACGTGCTCTAGGCTAGAAACGGCAACAATATAGTCATATTCATTAGGATGAATAACAAAATCCGCAATATCTTCTTTATGGAAAACGATAATTTGCTCCACATTGAATTCGTTACTATATTGTTTTAACTTTTCAACTGCTGTATCAAGCAAATCGACACAGACCACCTTTGAGCCTACTTTTAATTTTTGTGCAATTGGAATACTATTTCTACCAACTCCACAGCCAAGGTCAAGTACCTTTACGCTTTCTTTTTCTTCGAAATAGGACATTAAATCCAATACAGTCTTAACAGGTTTATACAACCAAGAACCTTGTTCAAAAAGTTTGTAGTTGTCATAACAATGGTCGTGATATAGTTTTTCTTCTTTACGAATAAGGTTAATTCTATTAGAACTCATTTCCTCACCATTCCTTTATAGTCATATGATTAATTTTAACAAGAAGAGTAATATACGGATTAAAAAACGCCCTTTTACAGAAAAAGGACGCTTCATCTTAAATAAATAATATCGTTTAATTCATATTTCTTATCGGTTATGCCCAGTCTTTGAGAAATGTAGCTCTTAAACCGAACCCGTTACTAAAAAAGAAAAAAGCTATTTACTGAATACTATTATTACTTACTAATTACACTACCTGTTTTTTCGAAAAAGCGAATCGATAAAAGACCATACTGAAAAGGAAAATAGCAGCCATCACAATGTACAGTTAAGATTCAAAGTGAACTAGTAACCATCCGCCAAATACGGGCCCTACAAATCCTCCTAAATTTTTAAACTGTGAAGCACCTAGATAAGTAGCTTTTTGTGTGGCAGGAGCAATTTCTTCGATTAGCGCATTCATCATTGGAAATGCGAAAATCTCACCAACTGTAAAAATAATCATTCCTACTACAAATACCCAAGAAGTATT
>DATMJF010000568.1:0-4058 GCA_035554455.1 Rummeliibacillus sp. | reverse complement strand
TTTTTCATTAGAAAATCACGTTGGCCGACCGTTATTCCTGTTTCCTTTCCACCCGATAAAAAAGGTTTATCTTTGAAAACTTCATTAAATTTATCTTTTATTTCGTTTGCCTTTTCTGCTCTTGCTTTATATTCCCTTTCTAGTTGTTTGGTATAAGGAACACCATACTCATTATGAAGTACTCTATTCCCTCTGGATGAGAATTTTTTTGCTTTCTCTTTCCAGATATTAAAATCCTTTCTAGTGAAAGATTCAAGAGGGGGTAATTCAATCAACCCCGATAAGTCTAGGTTATCTTTCTTTTCCACCCTCTTTATTTTTGCTTTGACGTTATTTTTAAGGCGATTGTATTCCGCCTTATCCTTTTTTGATATTCTCATTGTTTCACCCATTCAGGAGATGTTTTATCACCCATTTTTCTTAACGCGTATTTATAGAGGTCATCATAGGTTATACGTGCTCTATCAAGTCTTACAAAGAAACCCCTTTTTTCTATTTCTTCATAGAATATAATATCCGACAGAGTATCAATGTTAAGCCTTTCCGTATTTAAAATAGCCTTTGATTTATTCCTCATTAATTCCCTATTTTTTAGGTATCCTTCTAAAAATTTATCTCTGTATAACTCACTAGAAAAATAAAACAGGACCTCATTATTGAAAGTCCTGTATTTACTTTCTTTCAAGTTATGATAGATACCTCTTGTTGTCGAAGGCATTTTATCACCTCTTGATTATTTCTTTTTAGCTAAACCAACAATTTTCACATCGATAAATTCATGTTTTAAACCTTTTTTCTTAACGATTTTGAGAAGCATATTCACCCAAGCTTCGTCAGATGGTTTACCGAAAATTTTGAATGCATTTTGTAATGTAAAGTAAACTGATTTAGATGAAGTGATAAATGGTGTTCCGTCCGCATCGATAAGGTAACTTAACACACCATATTCTAATTCTCCTGTATTTTCATCCACTTTGTCATATGTGCGGAAAATAACGTCTTTTAATTCAATTTGTTTATTAACGTGGTCTTTTAAGCCATTTCCGTTTTCTTCTCCACCTTCTAAAAGGTTGAATAAAGCGATTTTTTCGTCAGGAGTTTCAGCAACTACAGAGCAATAATCCGTGTATTTTGCTTTACGTACATATTTACCTTCTTCATTGATAACAACATCGTAACGTTCATTTGATTTTGCTACATTTTTAGAAACTACCACTTCATTTTTGTCTTTGTTTTCTTCGTTTTCTACATTTACTTTCATTTCGTTTGTCATTTTGTCCTATCTCCATTTCATCATTTAAATTTTCGGGGTCAATATTTTATTTTTGACCCCACTTGTAAGTAATAAGCTCGGAACCACTAGAGGGTTATTTCCGTAACCATCTAGGATAATGTACAACAGATTGATTGATTTTTTATTTTTAATAAATTTTAAAATGTATTAAATTTCTGGTTTTTCTTTTACTTCTTTGATTGTTGCCATTTGAATAAAGTCATCAACAGGCATTTCGTAAATTTGTGAATCAACTTCCGTACTAAGGATAGTCACCCCTGACCCCAATTCCTTAGTAAGAATTTTTAGTGCTTTTTCAGCGTCCACATTCCCCACTAATACTTTTGTTTCTTTTGACACTTCTGGTTGACCCTCAACCACTTTCAACTGTGCGTATTCTACATTAGTAGAAGTAACCTCACGTTGCATCATTTTAACAGCCATTTTATTTTTCCTCCTCTTTTTAATATAGGGTTGCAACCCCTTTTATCAGCTATAAGTATGATCGTTAGAATCGGTGAAACAATACTTATGGAATATTCATTCCTTTTTACTAGTCCACTTACTAGTTAGTATTTCGTATCACCTTGTCTACATTTATTATTCTATCACCTTCTTATGTTAAAGTCTACTAAAATATGATAGTTTTTGAAAAAACTTTTTATAGTAAAGTCCTATGAATTGTTTATCAACTTTTACTTGACACCCCTTTCTTCTATTATAAAGGCACTCTACTTGCTACAATTAAAATGTAAGAAATAAATAGAAATGGAGGAATTTTTTATGCGTTTATCCCGTGAGGAAAGGGAAACTCTTTTAAGCGACCTATTGAACCCCGAATTGGATCATACAACTAAATCGGAACACCTTCAAAAATTAAGAGTGTCACTCGACACCGCTGATGGCGAAATAGAAGATTTCACAAATAGCAATAAAAAGCTAAAGTCTGATAATGAAGATTTAGTTATCTCTAATAGTAAGCTTTTCCGTCAATTAGGGGTTGTGGGTGCACCAGAACACGAAAAAGAACAAGCCAAAGAAAAACAGTTTAGTGAGACAGTAACCATTGAATCACTAGAAAAAGGAGTGTAATAAATGAGAATTACCATTAAAGACATCAAAACAAGTTTAGGAGTTTCTGAAACATATGACATCGTGAATGCGATTCGCAATAGTTCAGGAGACTCATTTCAACAATATGTCCCGTTAGCTGATCCTGATAACGTTGCAAACGTTGGTGCAGGGATCTTAATCAATCAAGCAGTCCAGAATGAATTCATTGTTAACCTAGTTGACCGTATTGGCCTAGTAATTGTTAAACGGGCATTACTGCAAAACCCACTTAAAAAGTTTAAAAAGGGACAAATGCAACAAGGCCGCACCATTGAAGAAATTTTCACAGACATCACAAAAGCTAAAAAATATGACCCCTATGAAGCAGAGGATACTGTTTTCAAAAGACAGATTCCGAATGTTAAGGTGTTATTCCATGAACGTAACCGCCAAGACTTCTATCAGCAAACTGTATCAGATGAGCAGTTAGCGACAGCTTTCACCTCTTGGAATGCGTTTGGTGACTTTGTTTCTTCTATTATTAATAGTATTTACAACTCTGCCGAGGTTGACGAATACGAGTACATGAAACTATTAATTGATAACTATTTTTCAAAAGGCTTTTTCACTGTTGTCCCTGTCACAAAGCCTGATACTTCAACAGCGGCCACAGAATTTGTTAAAAAATTACGTGCTACAGCGCGTAAAATGACTCTTCCAAATGGATCAAGGGATTTCAACTCATTGGCTGTTAGAACACGTACTGACATGGATGACCTTCATTTGATTATTGATGCTGATTTAGAGGCTGAAATTGATGTAGACGTTTTAGCAAAAGCATTTAACATGGATAAAACTAGCTTTGTTGGTCATGTAACGGTTATTGATGGTTTTGCATCGGCCGGCCTTGAGGCTGTTTTAGTGGATAGAGATTGGTTTATGGTGTATGACAATCTTCAAAAATTGGAAACCATTCGTAACCCACGCGGTTTATATTGGAATTACTATTTCCATATTTGGCAAACTCTTTCTGTATCTCGTTTCTCGAATGCTGTCGCTTTTGTGTCTGGGACGGTTCCTGCTGTCACACAAGTAATTGCTGATCCTACCATCGCATCACTTAAAGCAGGGGATACATTTGAATTTACTGCCTATGTTCGCTCTACAGACGGACAAGACCACCCTATCACATGGTCTGTTTTAGCTTCTACAGCATCTACCACTTTGCAAGCAGGAACAACGATTGATGCTAATGGTGTTTTAACCGTTGCAGCCAATCAAACAGGTGAATTAGTTGTACAAGCGAAATCAACAGGAACAGGGATTGACACTGATGGTGCGCTATGGACAGCAACTACTGCTTATACAGTTGGAACAATTGTTCATACAGCGGCAGGAAACATTTATTCATGTATTACGGCCGGAACTTCTGGTTCTACTGCACCAACAGGAACAACAACAAACGTAACAGACGGCACTGCACATTGGGAATACATGGGCACTGGAACTGGTACGGACACAACAGACGTTATTGGGGAATCAATCGTTACAATCGTATTGTAACAAATAGGAGGAAAAGCCTATGGCAACTGTACCATTAAGCGGAACGAACATTCGACTTTTGTCGGGTGTTCCTTTCTCTAATGACTACAAACACACTCGATGGTTCGACACCATCACCGAGCAGACCAGTTATTTCACTGGTAAAAACATTGTTCATACAATGTCAAAC